>DASVVD010000747.1:0-6080 GCA_036386715.1 Pseudoduganella sp. | reverse complement strand
TCAGCTCGAGGATCTCGCCCTTCACGTCCACCGTGATCTTTTTCGACAGGTCGCCGTTGGCCACCGCGGTGGTCACTTCGGCGATGTTGCGCACCTGCGAGGTCAGGTTGCCCGCCATGGAATTGACGGAATCGGTCAGGTCCTTCCAGGTGCCGGCCACGCCCTTCACCTGCGCCTGGCCGCCCAGCTTGCCCTCGGTTCCCACCTCGCGCGCCACGCGCGTCACTTCGGAGGAGAACGACAGCAGTTGTTCCACCATGGTGTTGGCCGTGGTGGCGGCGCGCAGGTACTGGCCCTTCAGCGGATGGCCGTCGACCTCGAGGGCCATGGTCTGCGACAGATCGCCCTTGGCCACCGCGCCGATCACGCGCGCCATCTCGGTGGTGGGGCGCACCAGGTCGTCGATCAGCGTGTTGACCGCGCTGATGATCGTGGCCCAGCCGCCGGAAACGTTGGTTACCGGCGCGCGCTGCGTCAGCCGACCCTCGCGGCCCACCACCCGGGAAACTTCCGTGACCGACTTGACGATGCGTTCGTTGGTTTCGATGATGTCGTTCAGGGTATCGGCGATCTTGCCCGAGACGCCCGACCAGTCGGACGGCATGCGTGCCGAAAAATCGCCTTTTTTCAGTGCCATCAGGGTTTGCAGGATCAGTTTCAGATCCAGTTCCTCGGGCAGTTCGGTCATGTCGTTCATCGACCATTCCTCATTGTAAAAATTGTATGTTGTTCGAGCATGTGTGCGCTATTCCTGGGGCTCGGGCAGCAGCGGCAGCAGCGGCAGCAGGTCCGAAGCGCTGCGCGGCGCGCTGAACAGGGTGCCCTGCCATTCGTCGCAGCCCAGCGTGGCCAGCACGGCCAGTTGGTGCGCGTGTTCGACGCCGATCGCGGCGACTTCCATCGACAGCGCGCGGGCCAGGTGCACGATGGCGGCCACCAGGTCGGTGCCGCCGGCGTCGTCGCCGATGTTGCGGACAAAACCGCGGTCGATCTTCAGGATGTCCAGCCCCAGTTTCTTGCAGGCGGCCAGGCCGGTGCCGGAATGGCCGAAATCGTCCAGCGCCAGGGTCACGCCGCCGCCCTGCAGCTGGCGCAGCAGCGGCTCGACCGTGGCATGGTGGGCGGCCAGCAGTGCCTCGGAGATTTCCAGCACGATCGCGCCGGCGGGCAGCCGGTGCCGGCGCACTTCGGCGAGCAGGCGCGCCGGCAGGTCGGGACCGAGTGCCGGCGCGGTCAGGTTCAGTGCCACGCGGGCGCGGGCGAGCGGCGAATCGCCGCCGCGCCATGCGGCGGCCTGCGCGCACACGGCGGCCATCACCCACGAATCGACGCGTTCGAGCAGGCCGCGGTCCTGCACCGCCGGCACGAATGCGGCGGCATCGATCCGGCCCAGGCGCGGATGCTGCCACACCAGCTGCGCCTCGACACCGCGTACCTGGCCGCTGGCGAGCGCCACCTGGGGCTGGTACTGCAGCGCGAGCTGGCCGGAGGCGAGGGCGTGGCGCAGCTCGGCCGTCCATTGCTCGCGCTCGTGTTCGCGGCGGTTCATCTCCTCGTGGAAGAAGCGGATGCTGCCGCCCTGGCTGCCACCCCTGGCGGCATCGTTCACGCGTTCTTCCTTGGCGCGGTACATCGCCAGGTCGGCGCTTTTCATCAGCGCCCTGGCGCTGGCGCCGTCGTGCGGGTAGACCGCGATGCCGATGCTGGTGGAGGTGTGCACGCGGTGCTCGACGATCGTAAACGGACGCGCATGCGCGCTGGCGATCTTGCGCGCCACCCGCGCTGCGTTCTCGGCGGGCGCCTTGCCTTCGATCAGCACCACGAACTCGTCGCCGCCCAGCCGCGCCACCACGTCCGACGCGCGCACCGCCGCGGACAGGCGCGCCGCCACCTGCCGCAGCAGCTCGTCGCCGACATCGTGGCCGAAGCCGTCGTTGATCTGCTTGAAGTCGTCCAGGTCGAGGAACAGCAGCGCGAACTCGCTGCGCCGCCGGTCGCTCGATGCCACCGCATGTTCCAGGTGCTGGATCAGCGAGCGGCGATTGACGAGACCGGTCAGCGCATCCTTCGTCGACAGCTCGTGGGCACGCTGTTCGGCCTGCTTGCGCTCGGCCACTTCCAGTTCCAGCTCGCGATTGGCCTTTTCCAGGTCGTGCAGCCGTTGCGAGCGCAGCTCGGCGTTGACGCGGCGGCTTTCCTCGGCCTGCGCCTGCAGTTGCAGGTGCTTGCGGGTCAGTTCGACGAAGACGCCCACCTTGGCATGCACCACCGTCGGCGACAGCGGCGTGCTCAGGTAGTCGGCGGCACCGTGTTCGTAGGCACGCAGCCGGTGCGGCTCGTCGGCATAGGTGGCGGTCACGAAGATGACCGGCAGGGCAGCCGAGCGGGGATGCGAGCGCAGCGCGGCGGCGGTATCGAAGCCGTCCATGCCCGCCATCTGCACATCCAGCAGGATCGCGGCGAAATCCTGGCGCAGCACTTCGCGCAGCGCCTCGTGGCCCGAGCGCGCCTTGACGAGCTCATAGCCGAGCGCGTCGGCATGCGGAGCCAGCAGGCTCTCCAGCGCCAGCAGGCTGGCGGGATCGTCGTTGACGAGAAGGACTTTGGGAATATGCACGACGACGTCACCCGGTATTTTTCGTTGTAGAAGATACGCTTGTGCGGGCACGAGTCAAGAAAATGCGGAAACTGCAGGACACGTCCGCTTGCCCGGCTATCAATATAACAAAAATAAAATACTACTGGGAAATGGATTCTCGGTTATGGCGCCGGCGTTACCGCCGGGCTGCCGATCGGCCGGCCGGGTGACCGGCGCGAGCCATCGCTTCAGCGCAGCTGCTCGAGCAGGAACGCATACGTCAGCGCCCACATTTTCGCCTGCTGGTCGTTGTTGGCGGCACCGGCATGGCCGCCCTCGGTATTTTCCCAGTACAGCACGTCGTGCCCCTGCGCCTGCATCTTCGCCACCATCTTGCGGGCGTGGCCGGGGTGCACGCGGTCGTCGCGGGTCGAGGTCGTGAACAGCACGCGCGGGTAATGCTTGTCGGGGAACACGTTGTGGTACGGCGACCAGGCCGCCATGGCCTGCCACTGCGCCGGGTCGTCGGGATCGCCATATTCGCCCATCCACGACGCGCCGGCCAGCAACTGGCTGTAGCGGCGCATGTCGAGCAGCGGTACCTGGCACACCACGGCATTGAACAGGTCGGGTCGCTGGGTCAGTGCGGCGCCCACCAGCAGGCCGCCGTTGCTGCCGCCCATGATGCCGAGATGTTCCGGGCTGGTGATGCCGCGCCTGACCAGGTCCTGCGCCACGGCGATGAAGTCGTCGAACGAACGCTGCCGGTGTTCCTTCAGCGCCGCCTGGTGCCAGCGTGGGCCGAACTCGCCGCCGCCGCGGATATTGGCCAGCACGTAGACGCCGCCGTGCTGCAGCCAGGCCTCGCCGGTCACGCCGCTGTAGAACGGTTTCAGCGATATTTCAAAGCCGCCGTAGCCGTACAGCACGGTCGGATTCCTACCGTCCTGCCTGGCATCGCGGCGCTGCACGACGAAGTAGGGCACCGCCGTGCCGTCCTTCGACGCCGCGTGGAACTGGCGCACTTCGTACGGGCTGGCGTCGAAGAAACCGGGCAGCGATTTCAGCCGGGTGCGCGCGTCGCTGCCTGCCCGGGCCAGGTAGACGGTGGTCGGCGTCAGGAAATCGGTCACGGTGAGGAAGTAGTCGTCGGAAGCGATGGCATCGAGCGGCGCCACCTCCAGTGTCCCGAAGGCGGGCGCGTCGACGTCCCGGCGCTGCCAGCGGCCGTCCAAGTGGCGCAGTTCGACCAGCCGGTTCTTTACATTGTCGAGCACGTTCAGCAGCAGTGCCGAACGGGTCGCGGCAACGCCGTCCAGCGAGGTGGTCGGCGTGGGAGCGAACAGCACGTCGAAACGGCGCTCGCCCGCCATGAAGCGGCGGAAGTCGGTGGCCAGCAGCGCGCCCTGCGGGTAGGCCTGGCCGCCGATGGTCCAGTCCGAGCGCAGGTCGATGAGCAGCTGGTCGCGCACCGTGTAGGCGCTGGCGTCCTCGGGCTTGTCGACTTTTGTGAGCCGGTCGCCTTCACGCAGGAACAGCTCGCTGCTGTAGAAGCCGATCTGGCGCGTGACGAACTGGAAGTCGTGGCCAGGCGTGAAGTCGCGCCAGGCGCCCACGCCCAGGTCGTCCGGCCGGGCCTCGTAGACGGTGCGCGCCGCGGCCAGCGGCGTGCCGCGGCGCCATTCCTTGACGATCCGCGCATAGCCGGAAGCGGTCATCGAGCCGGGGCCGAAATCGGTGGCCACGAACAGCGTGTCGGCATCGATCCACGCGATATCGCTTTTTGCCTCGGGCAGCTGGAAACCGTCGGCGACGAAGCTGCGCGAAGGCATGTCGAATTCGCGCACGACGACCGCATCGCCGCCGCCGCGCGACAGCGACAGCAGGAAACGCTCGCCCTTGGGGTACAGCGACGACACGCCGCCCCACACCCAGTTTTCCTCCTCGTCGGCGGCCAGCTTGTCGATGTCCAGCACGGTTTCCCACTGCGGTGCCGGCAACTGGTACTGGTCGGCGGTGGTGCGGCGCCAGATGCCGCGCACGTGCTGCGCGTCGCGCCAGAAGTTGTACAGGAAATCGCCGTGCTGGCGCACGAAGGGAATCCGCTCGTGCGAATTGAAGATGGTCTTCAGGCGATCGTGCAGCGCGCCATACTGCGGCCGGGCCTCCAGTTCGTCCAGCGCCACGCCGTTCTGCTGCCGCACCCAGGCCAAAGGCCGTTCGCCGTCCACCTCTTCCAGCCACTGGTGGGGGTCTTCCGGGGTGGTGGCGGTGCCGGTCACTTCGCCGGGCTGCTGGGGGGACGAACGCATGCTTGCTCCTGGGTTGGCGGAAGGCGTACTCTACACGAACGCTGCCGGCCCGGCATTGGTGTGGCAATCGTCGCGCCGGGCTGTCACAATCGCAGCTCGTCAAGACCAACCGGAGTTTACATGCGCATCGCCACCTTCAACATCAACGGCATCGGCGCCCGCCTGCCGGCCCTGCTGCAATGGCTCGAGGAAGCCCAGCCGGACGTGGCCTGCCTGCAGGAGTTGAAGGCGCCGCAGGAAAAGTTTCCCGCCGCGGCGATCGAGGCGGCCGGCTACGGCGTGATCTGGCACGGCCAGAAAAGCTGGAACGGCGTGGCGATCCTGGCGCGCGGCACCCAGCCGGTCGAAGTGGGGCGCGGGCTGGCTGGCGACCCCGAGGACGAGCAGAGCCGCTACCTCGAAGCGGTGGTGGGCGACGTGGTCATCGCCGGCCTGTACCTGCCGAACGGCAATCCGGCCCCCGGCCCCAAGTTCGACTACAAGCTGAGCTGGATGGAACGGCTGATCCTGCGCGCCGAACAGCTGATCACCACCGGTGCGCCGGTGGTGATGGCGGGCGACTACAACGTGATCCCGACCGACCTGGACGTCTACAAGCCGGAGCGCTGGCTCGACGATGCGCTGTTCCGGCCCGAAACGCGCGAGGCCTTCGAGCGCCTGATGGCGCAGGGCTGGACCGACTCGCTGCGCACCCTGCACCCGGGCGAGAAGATCTACACGTTCTGGGATTATTTCCGCAATGCCTACGGCCGCGATGCCGGCATCCGCATCGACCACCTGCTCCTGAGTCCGTCCCTGGCACCGGCCTTGAAGGCCGCCGGGGTCGACCGCGATGTGCGCGGGCGCGAAAAGCCCAGCGACCATGCGCCGACGTGGATCGAGCTGGATCCGAAGAAGATTCCCAAGGTGGAAGCAGTAGGCCGGGGCTGCCCTTGACGGCAACCGGCAAGTCGCCGGCACCCGCTATCGGGCGATAGCGGGTGCCGGTTCGCTCTGCCTTACTGCTGCCGCTTCTTCTCTTCCTTCTTCACTTTCTTGATGTCCTTTTTTTCCTTGGCGGTCTTGGCGGGTTCCTTCTTGGTGGATTTCTTGGCATCCTGGCTTTTGCTCATTGACATACTCCGATGGTCGGTTGACGGACCCGGCGAGCGTCATGCATCGTCGGGCGTTGTGGCGTAGGGTACAGGTTT
>DASVVD010000746.1:0-3014 GCA_036386715.1 Pseudoduganella sp. | reverse complement strand
AGCGGCAGCACGATGTCCGCCGGGCCCATCTGGTATTCGGAGGACAGGTATTTCGGCAGCCAGAACAGGAAGAACCACCAGATGCCGTCCGTCAGGAACTTGCCGCCAGCGAAGGCCCAGGTCTGGCGGTACGTCAGCAGTTTCGTCCAGGGCACCTTGGCGCCCTTACCGGCGGATGCCGTGGCAGCGCTGCTGGAATCGCTGCGCACATAGGCCAGTTCGGCCACCGACAGTTTCTTCTCCGGCGAGTCGAACATCACCAGCCAGAAACCCATCCAGAGGAAGCCGATGCCGCCGATGGCGACGAACGCCGCCTGCCAGCCCCAATAAATGGCGATCAGCGGCACCGTCAGCGGCGCCAGGATCGCGCCCACGTTGGCGCCGGAATTGAAGATGCCGGTCGCGAACGCGCGTTCCTTCTTCGGGAAGAATTCGGCCGTGGCCTTGATCGCGGCCGGGAAGTTGCCGGCCTCGCCCACGGCCAGCACGGCGCGCGACAGGATGAAGCCGATGATGGAAGCCGGTGCGGCCACCATGCCCAGCGCGCCCATCGCGCTGCCGACCGCGTTACCCATCGGCACCGCGTAGGCATGCAGGATGGCGCCGCCGGACCAGATGGCGATCGCCCACAGGTAGGCTTTCTTGGTGCCGAGACGGTCGACGATCGGGCCGGCAAAGACCATCGACAGCGCGTAGACGAACTGGAACGCGGCCGTGATGTTGGCGTAGTCCGAGTTGGTCCAGTTGAATTCCTTCGAGAGCTGCGGCGCCAGCAGCGAAAGCACCTGGCGGTCGAGATAGTTGACGGTGGTGGCAAAGAACAGCAACGCACAGATGGTCCACCGGTATTTTCCGGCGGATGCAGCGGCGCCTTGGCCGGTGCCTTGCTGGCTTACGGGCTCGTTCAGCTTCATAGGGATCACTTGTGTTGGTTATCGTTTGATCTCTCTCGGTCTCCAGCGAGATCAGCAGCAGCACCAGGCGCGAGGGCCATAGTTGTATGTCATCGTACAACCTAACAGGACGTTAAGCAAGCAAAAAACCCCCTGCTTCGATCACTGGCCTGACCAATTTTACGACGTTTTTGCCACTGCCCGGCGTTACCGGATGTCGACTCTCCAGCGGTGCCGGCATGGCCCGGTGCAAGGCCGGTGCACCCGATCCGTAGCAATAAATCGTAGCAATAAGCTAGCCGTTCCCATAAAAGCCAGACAACCCTGTCACCAGCCAGCAACGGGAACCGCCGGGTGAGCCGAGTGGAAAGCCCGTAATCAACCGCAAGTCGCTATTTCCAAAGGGAAATATGCTACCGTATAGCAACTTCTTCGTCTTCCCGCCACCATGAATTTCACCGCGATCACCACCCTGTTCTCACCACCGGACGATCCCTCGCTGCTGCATTACGGCGTTTATGACGTCCGGCTGGTGATACTGTCGGTACTGATCGCCATCTTCGCTTCGTGGATGGGCCTGTATATCGCAGGCAACCAGCGGATGGCACAGGCCAGGAGCCTGCGCACGGCTGCGCTGCTGGCGGGCGGCATGGCGCTCGGCGCCGGCATCTGGGCCATGCACTTCATCGGCATGCTGGCATTCGACGTGTGCACCGGCACGCAGTACGAACCGCTGGTCACCGGGCTGTCGCTGCTGCCGGGCCTGGCCGCGGCGGCGCTGGCGCTGTCGATCACGCGGCGCGAGCACGTTACGCGCGGTACCCTGCTGCTGGGCGGCGTGCTGGTGGGCGCCGGCATCGGCGCCATGCACTACAGCGGCATGGCGGCCATGGAAACGGCGCTGACGCTGCATTACGATCCGCTGATGTTCGCGCTGTCGATCGTGGTGGCCGTGGCGCTGTCCACGGTCGCCCTGGGGATCCGATCCGGCCTGCGCCACCGTGCACGCCGCCTGTCGTCGCAGCAGCGCCTGGGCATCAGCGCGGTCGTGATGGGCTGCGCGATCGCCGGCATGCACTACACCGGCATGGCGGCGGCACGTTTTGCCGGCACCCTGCCCACCGTGGCGCTGCCGGACGATACCCACGAAATGGCGCTCTCCGTCACGGCGATCACGGTGCTGTTCACGCTGGCGGTGCTGGCGGTGCACGGCCTGCTGCGCTATCGCGACATGTACCGCAGCCTGCTGCAGAGCCAGAGTTCGATGCAGGCCTTGCTGACCACTACCGTCGATGGCGTGGTCACGATCGACCAGCAGGGCATGATCCGCGACTTCAATGCCTCGGCCGAGCGCATCTTCGGCTGGCAACGCGATGAAATCGTGGGCCAGCCGGCCAAGCTGCTGATGGCCGACCCGGAAGCCTCGGAGCAGCGCGGCCTGCTGCGCTGCATCCGCACCGGCGACATGCACCTGGCGCGCGCCGGCGAGGAAGTGATGGGCCGCCGCAAGGACGGCTCCGAAGTGCCGATCCGCAAGGCGCTGGGCCATGCCAGGCTGATCGACCGCAACCTGTACGTGCTGTTCATTACCGACATCAGCGAGCGGCGCGCAATCATGCAGGCGCTGCGCGACAGCGAGCTGCAGTTCCGCTCCCTGATCGGCAACATCCCCGGCATTTCGTTCCGCTCCCGGGTCGAACCGGACTACCCGCTCGAATTCATCAGCGACGGCGTGGAGTGGGTCAGCGGTTATCCCGCCGCCGACTTCATCGGGCCGGACAGCTTCCGCACGCTGCGCGAACTGGTCTACGAGGCCGACATGCAGCGCGTGCAGGCCGTGTTCGACCTGTGCGCATCGAACGGCGTGCCGTTCACGATCGAACACCGCATGCGCCATGCGGACGGCACCTGGCGCTGGGTATGGGCGCACGGCGCGCTGGTGCGCAACGACGACGGCACGCCGCGCTGGCTCGACGGCGTGGTGCTCGACACTACCGAGCGGCGCCAGATGGAAGAAGACCTGCGCCTGGCCAAGGAAAAGGCCGAACAGGCGGCGGCGGCGCGCGCCAGTTTCGTGGCCAACATGAGCCACGAGATCCGCACGCCGATGAACTCGATCCT
>DASVVD010000745.1:0-3148 GCA_036386715.1 Pseudoduganella sp. | reverse complement strand
CTTCGGCATCAAGGCCGGCAGCGACTGGAAGGGCAAGACGGTGGACGTGGCCACGACCGAATACGTCAACGGCCGGGCCCAGCGCAAGATCGAACGGTTCCGCGCCTATGACAGCTATGCGGACAGCTTCAAGGATTATGCCAGGCTCATCACCGACAATCCGCGCTATGAAAAAGTGCTGGCCAGTGCCGGCGACGCTGCGTCGTTCGCCCGCAACCTGCAGAAGGCCGGCTACGCCACCGACCCGAACTACGCGGCCAAGCTGGCGGCCGTGATCAACAAGACACTGGTCTAGGAGCCTGCGCGGCGAACACAGTAGCCGTTTGGCAACTCAAGTTCGGCCGCGTTCTGCCGTAAACTGGCAATACCAGGAAAGATATCCAGCATGAGCAATCTTCTCAGCATCGGCAGGACAGGCCTGCTGGCGGCGCAGACGGGCATCGCCACCACCGGCCACAACATCACGAACTCGAGCGTGCCGGGCTACACCCGGCAGGGGATCGTGCAGTCGACGCTGCCGCCGGTCAGCCAGGGCGTGGGTTACGTGGGCACCGGCACCCAGGTGGCGCAGATCAAGCGCTACTACGACGATTTCCTGAACAAGCAGGTGCTGACCGCGCAGGCCACGCAGGGTGCGACCGATACCTATCTCACCGAGATCGGCCAGATCGACAACATGCTGGCGGATGCCACAGTGGGCCTGTCGCCGGCGATGCAGGATTTCTTCAAGGGCGTGCAGACGGCCAATTCCACGCCGTCACTGCAATCGGCGCGAGTGTCGATGCTGTCGTCTTCCGAATCGCTGGCGGCACGCTTCCATGAAGTCTCCGGCCGCCTGCAGGAACTGCAGGAGGGCGTCAACACGTCGATCACCAGCACGGTCAACGGCATCAACTCGTATGCCACGCAGATCGCCAACCTGAACAACCAGATCGCCACGCTGACCACCGATCCGCTCAATCCGCCGAACGACCTGCTGGACCAGCGCGACCAGCTGGTGCGCGAGCTGAACCAGCAGGTGAAGATCACGGTGCTGCCGAGCGATAACAACATGCTCAACATCTCGTTCGGTTCCGGCCAGCCGCTGGTTACGGGCACCAGCCACCTGGCGATGGCGGCCGTGCAGTCGCCCACTGATCCGGGCCGCCTGGTGGTCGCGTATCCGGCCACCGGGCGCAGCACGATCATCGCCGACGACACGTTCGCCGGCGGCGCACTCGGCGGCTTGATGGATTTTCGCCGCGAATCGCTGGACCGGGTGCAGAACGAGATCGGCCAGGTGGCCGCCGGGCTGACGCAGGCGTTCAACGCGCAGCACCGGTTGGGACAGGACCTCGATGGCCAGCAGGGGGGCGATTTCTTCACGCCGCTGAAGGGCTATGTCGGCTACGACGTGAACAACTCGGCACTGAGCACGGCCACGCTGGATGCATCGATCACCAACGCGACCGCGCTGACCGGCCTCGATTACGAAGTCACTTTCGGCGGCACGCCGGGCGCCTATTCGGTCACGCGTTCCGATGGCATCGTCACGGCGATCGCCGATCCGGCGGTGCCGCAGGAAATCGATGGCGTCACCTATACCTTCACGGGCGATGCGGTTTCCGGCGATCGCATGCAGGTGCGCCCTACCTACACGGCCGCGGCCAGCTTCGACGTGGCGATCACCGACTACCGCAAGATCGCGCTGGCGGCGCCGATCGCTACCTCGACGCCGTCGTCGAATACCGGCAGCGCCACCATCAGCCCGGGTACCGTCGATGCCGCCTATGTCGGCAGTCCATTGACCGCGCCGGTAACGCTGACCTACACCAATGGCGCATTGACCGGCCTGCCTGCTGGCGGCACGGCCACGACCGACCCGGCCGGCATCACGACAGTGGCGTTCGGCGGCATCAACTTCACGAGTTCCGCCGGTGCGGCGGAGGGCGACCAGTTCATTGTCGGCCCGAATACCAATGGCGTCGGCGATGCCCGCAACGGCGTGCTGCTGGCCGGCCTGCAGACACGCAATATCCTGAACGGCGGCACGGCAACGTTCCAGGGCGCTTATGCGTCCACCGTGAACTTCGTTGGCAACAAGACGCGCGAGATGCAGGTGGGCAGCGCGGCCAGTGAAACCACCGTCAACCAGGCGATCGCGGCGCAGCAGAGCGTGTCGGGCGACAACCTGGACGAGGAGGCGGCCGACCTGCTGCGCTACCAGCAGGCCTACCAGGCCGCCGGCAAGGTGATGCAGGTGGCGGGAACATTGTTCGACACGCTGCTGTCGATCGCACAGTAATTTATCGAGGTTGACCATGGCAATCCGTATCAGCACCCAGACGATGTACGACCGCAATGTGCAGCAGCTGTCCAACCTGCAGGGGAACATGCTGCGCACACAGATGCAGTTGTCGACCTTGCAGCGAGTCTTGACGCCGGCCGACGATCCCGTGGCTTCCGCGCGCGCACTGGAAGTGACGCAGGCCTACGAGATGAACGAGCAGTTCACCCTGAACCGGCAGAGCGCGGACGCGTCGTTGTCCCAGGTCGATTCGACGCTGCAAACGCTTAGCCAGATCATGGAGGATACCCTGGCCGAGGTGGTGGGCGCAGGTAATCCGGGGCAGGTCCAGAGCGACCGGGATGCCGTTGCCCTGGCGCTGGAAGGCCACCTCAACGACATGCTCAGCCAGGCCAACACGGCAGACGGCTCGGGTGGCTATCTGTTTTCCGGCTACAAGACCAACACGCAGCCGTTCTCGCCGACCGCCGAGGGCGCCACCTATAACGGCGACCAGGGCCGGCGTGAACTGCAGGTGGGCTCGGGCCGGCAGATGGCGATCAGCGCCTCGGGCAGCGAAATCTTTGAACAGAACCCGACCGGCAACGGCACATTCCTGACGGGCGCTAACCGGACCAATACGGGCACCGGCGTCATTTCTCCCGGCACCGTCGTCGGCAACGCGGTGCCGGGCAATTACGCGATCAATTTCACCAAGGACGCCACCTCGGGGCTGGTGCAGTTTTCGGTGACCAATGCCGACGACGGCAGTGAAGTCATGCCCACCACCGACTTCAAGGCCGGCGAAACGATCACGTTCGGCGGCATGTCCTTGAACATCACCGGAGCCCCGGCCGACGGCGACCAGTTCACCATCGAACC
>DASVVD010000744.1:0-4132 GCA_036386715.1 Pseudoduganella sp. | reverse complement strand
CGCCGACGTCGGTGCATCCTCCGGCCACTGGAAGGCGGTCAGGCCCACGCCGGCCAGCACGGCGTTCAGGCCGGCGATGAAGCCGTTGAAGCCCACGTCCTGCAGGAAGGCCGCCAGGTGCGGGGCGCTGAGGTAGCTGCGGAAGTAGTAGATGTACATGCCGCCCTTGAGCGCCAGCGTGACGAACACGAGGATCGTCACGGCCAGCATCACCATCCACGGGCGGTTGCGCAGCAGGTCCGTGATGTCCTGGCCGATGCTGGAGCGCTGCGCTGCGGTGGGCACGATGCGCTCGCGCGTGGTGAAGAAGGTAATGAGGAAGCAGATCGTGCCGGCGATGGCAAAGATGATCATGGTGTTGCGGAAGCCCGCGACCTTGTCGCCGTCCCCAAGGATCAGCACCAGCGGCAGCAGCAGCACCTGGATGATGAACTGCGCCACCATCACGGCCACGAAGCGGTAGGACGACAGGCTGTTGCGCTCGCTCATGCTGCCGGTCAGCACGCCGGACAGTGCGGAGTAGGGCAGGTTGTTGGCCGAATAGACCAGCATCAGCAGCACATAGGTCAGCGAGGCATAGATGATCTTGCCGTCCGGACCGAGGTCGGGCGTGCTGAACGCCAGGATGGCGATCAGGCCGAACGGCACCGAGGTCCACAGGATCCACGGCCGGAACTTGCCCCAGCGCGTGACGGTCCGGTCGGCGATCAGCCCCATCAGGGGATTGAAGCAGGCGCCGACCAGGCCGCCGACGAAGATGATCGTCGCCGCCGCGTTGGGCGATACCTTGAACACATCGGTATAAAAGAAGGCGATGAAGGTCAGCAGGGTCTGGAAGATCAGGTTGGCCGCCAGGTCGCCCAGGCAATAGCCGACTTTTTCCGTGACCCGCAGCCGGCTGGTAGCGCTGTCGGGAGGAATCCGTTGCGTGTTGGTCATGATGTCTCGCTTTATCGTTATGAGGATCGGTCGGGCCGCTTCCTTCAGTGCTGCTGTCTGGTGCTTTTGATGGTCATGAGGCTCGTATCCGAGCAAATGAATAGCGCAACCATTCGCCTATGTTAGCTGATCTGGCAAGCAATTTGGAAAATTTCTGGTTGCGCTACCCGAAGCGCGTGGGGTTTCGCTCGACAGTTATTCACCAAACTTATTTATGTCATGCGGGAAATAAAGTGGCGCAATGACGGCGTAGATGGGAAGATGCATCCGTCTCCTCCAACTCTCCCAGAGAATTGGACTTAAGCCGGCCTTGAGCCGGCATTTTTTTTGCCCGGCGCTTGGTAGCGCCTCACCGCAAGGCTGTCAGCGCAGCGCCGGATAGGTGAACATCAGGAAGTGCGTGGCATTGAGCGCGAAGTGCGTGGCGATCGCCGCCTCGATGCGGCCGCTGCGCTGGTAGGCCAGCCCGTAGCCGAAGCCGGCGAACGTGGCCAGCACGATCAGCGGCGCGCCGCCATGCGCGTGGGCCACGCCGAACAGCACTGCCGCCACGCCCAGGGCGATGCGCGGGCCATCCGGCCGTTTCGCCAGGGCCTCGATCAGTTGCCCCTGGACCAGCGCGCGGAAGAACGCTTCTTCGGCCAGGCAGGTCGTAAACAGGTTCGTCAGCAGGAACAGCGGCGCGTAGTGGAACCAGCTGGCGAACCATTTCGGGTCGATGGCGATCACGCCCGCGCCGTAGCCGGCCAGGAGCACGATCACAGGCGTCAGCACGATCACCGGCCATGCCGCTCCCGCCGCGCGCCAGACTGCTCGTATTGGCACCCCCTTGCGTGCCGGCGCGGCGAACATGGCGCACAGCACGATGCCCACCGCCGTCTTGTCGAGGTTCAGGTACAGCGACACGGCCTCGGCGCGGGCGCTGACCTGCAGCTTGTCCAGCAACAGCGGGTTGGCGAAGCCGGGCACCGCGTGCAGGGCCAGCCCCAGGGACAACAGCACGATGGCCGTCAGCAGCAGCCCCCTGGCGACACCATGCAGCGCGCGCCGCCAGCCCTCGCAGAGCATGACAAGCGCCAGCACGGCCAGCACGCCGGCCGGCTGCATCGCGCCGTGCCACACGGCTGTTGCCACCGCGATGGCGAGGCCCGCCATCCACGTGGGAACGCGCCCGAGAGGCGGGGCCCACAACGACAGTACGGCGAGAAGCCACGTGGCGGCCAGCGGCCAGAACGAGGGCGGCAATGATTGCATGGTATGAATGGAAGGTGTGGGTGAACGAGGCGACGCCCGCCATTATAGACAAAGATGCAAGGCCGCCCGCTGCCGTAGAATGACGACTCTTTAGCCAGGAACCGCACCGATGTTCGAGATCAGCCAGCTCCGCTGCTTCGTCGCAGTGGCCGAGGAATTGCACTTCAGCCGCGCGGCCGAGCGCCTGAACATGACGCAGCCGCCCCTGAGCCGGCAGATTCGCCTGCTCGAGCACCATGTCGGCGCCCAGCTGCTGGAACGGAACAGCCGCACCGTGCGGCTCACCGCGGCCGGCCGGGCCTTTTTCCCCGAAGCGGCGCGCATCCTGCGCATGGCCGAGGAAGCGGCATTCACCGCGCGCCGCGCGGCCAAGGGCGACCAGGGCACGCTGGCCATCGGTTTTACCTCGGCGTCCGGCTACAACCTGCTGCCGGAAGTGGTGCGCCGCCTGCGCGACCGCGCGCCCGGGATCTCGCTCACGCTGAAGGAATTGGTCAGCACGAGCCAGGTGGAAATGCTCAATGCCGGCCAGCTCGACCTGGGCCTGATGCGGCCGCATCCGATCAATGCCGAGCTGGCCAGCGTGCTGCTGGCCACCGAACCGCTGATGCTGGCGATCCAGGAAAGCGAAGCCGGCGCCTGGCCGCAGCAGCCCACCCTGGCGAGCCTGCACGGCAAGCCGTTCATCATGTATTCGCCCTATGAAGCGCGGCCGTTCTACCAGATGCTCACCGAGCGCTTCGCCAGGGAAGGTGTGGTGCCGGATATCGTCGAGCATATCGGGCAGATCCACACGATGCTGGCTTTGGTGCGGGCTGGCATGGGCGCGGCGCTGATCGCCGCGGGCGCGTCGCGCCTGCACTTCGACGGCATCGTGTTGCGCGAGGTGGCCACCGAACCGGTGGAAATGGTATGCACGTACCGGCGCAACAACGACAACCCCGTGCTGCAGCTGTTCCTGAACGATGTGCTGCCGACCTTCGATCCGCAGCAACAGCCGCCGGCGCAGCCCCCAGCGCAAGGCGCAGCCTCGACGCCGGTAACGTAGCAGCGCAGGTCGACTCGGTTCGGCTGCGGGGGTATTGGCGCCTGCACCGGCGCCGATACGGGTGTTGACTTGATCACTCCGATGATCCGGCGTGCGCTACGGGTTTTTACGGTGTGGATAATGTGGAAATACAGCGGTCCCGCAGAAGCCGATCAAAGCAGTGATTCAATTTGTGAATAGGTGTCATCACACTTTGGTTTGTCGGCCCAACTGGGCGCGCCTATGATCTGGCTGTGCAAGCACGCCGCCCCCGGGCGGCGACCAGACCAAGACCACAGGAGACACCATGGATCACGCACCATCCGCCACCGCTGCCGGCGCGACGACGCAAACCCGTTCGCGCACGCGCTGGGCCATTCTGGCGATGCTGTTCGCCGTTACCACCATCAATTACGCCGACCGCGCCACCATCTCGATCGCCGGCCCCGCCCTCAAAGGGGACCTCGGCCTGTCGTCGGTGCAGATGGGCTTTGTGTTCTCCGCGTTCGCCTGGTCGTATGTGCTGGCCCAGTTGCCGGGCGGCTGGCTGCTCGACCGCTTCGGTTCGCGCATCACCTATTTCTTCAGCATTTTCCTGTGGTCGCTGTTCACGCTGCTGACGGGCACGATCGGCTTCTTTACCGGTGCCACCGCGGTAGCGCTGCTGTTCGCGCTGCGGCTGCTGGTGGGCGCGGCCGAGGCGCCTTCGTTCCCGGGCAACAGCCGCATTGCCTCCGCCTGGTTCCCCACGCACGAACGCGGCCTGGCCGCCGCCGTGTTCAACTCGGCGCAGTACTTCGCCACCGTGCTGTTCGCCCCGATCATGGGCTGGCTGGTCCATACCTACGACTGGCACAGCGTGTTCTACGTGATGGGCGGGCTCGGCATCGTCATCGCGTTCATCTGGCTCAA
>DASVVD010000743.1:0-6085 GCA_036386715.1 Pseudoduganella sp. | reverse complement strand
CCGTCGGCGCCACGATCGATATCGTCTCGGAACATGGCCGGCTGGCCGCGATCGCGGCGGCCGACGATACGCTGCGACCGGGCATGGTCTCGATGAGCCACGGCTGGGGGCCCCTTCCCGATGGCGAAGGCCCAGCCTGGCCGGGTGCCAATACCGGCCTGCTGATCAGCACTACCCGGGATTGCGAAACCATCAACGCGATGCCGCGCCTGTCGGCCATTCCTGTCGCCGTCCTGCGTCACGGCTGAGCGCATTCCCTCCCGCCCGCTTTCCTGCTCGTCGTTGTGCCCGGCGTTGTGCCACTTCAGCGCGACGAACCCCGATTTAGTTTGCCTAATCATATAGATCATTGATAGAATTAGGATCATTAAGACAGTTGGCGGACGACGCCGCTGTCGCGACAACAGGGCGCTGACAATCAAGGAAAACAGAATGGCACTCGGACTAGCGGAACGCATCAAAACAGTACTGGCGCTCGGCCCCGACAAGGGCGCGATCGAGTTCAACGGCCGCTGGCACAGCTGGCAGGAAATCGGCGACGCCATGCGCGGGCTCGATGCGCTTCTCGACGCCGCCGGCCTTGGCGAGGGCACGCCGGTGGGCATCGTGCTGCGCAACCGGCCGGCACATTTTCCCGCCCTGCTGGAAGTACTGGCCTCGCGGCGCTGCGTTGTCACGGTCAACCCGTTCCAGTCAGCCGAAAAGCTGGCCAGCGACGTACGCGGGCTGCGTCTGCGCGTGCTGATCGCCGACGCCCAGGACTGGGCGATCGCCGAACTGCAGGCAGCGGTTGCCGAGCTCGGCTGCCTGGCGATCCGAGTGGACACATCTCCCGTGCTGGGCATGCAGGTGATCGCATCCGGTACCACCAGCGATGCGGGCAGTTTCCACGCGCCGCTGCCCGATACCTGCATCCTGATGCTGACCAGCGGCACCACCGGTCCGGCCAAGCGCATCAAGCTGCCATATCGCCATTTCGAACGCGCCATCTTTGACGCCGAGCATTACGAGACCAAGGGCGGCGTCATGAAACTCGA
Organism: Pseudoduganella sp.; assembly: GCA_036386715.1. Classification (GTDB taxonomy): domain Bacteria; phylum Pseudomonadota; class Gammaproteobacteria; order Burkholderiales; family Burkholderiaceae_D; genus Rugamonas. Next base: position 5,048 of record DASVVD010000743.1, on the reverse strand, counting down.
GCTCAAGGAAAGCCCTGCGGTGCTGGCCACGCCCCTGGTGCACATCGGCGGCATGTACGCGGCGGTGGCCGCCATTGCCTCGGCCCGGCCGATCGTGATCCTGGAAAAATTCAGCGTGGCCGAGTTCCGCCGCGTGCTGGCCGCCTACGCGCCGAAACTGATCGCACTGCCGCCGACGGCGGTGCGCATGATCCTCGACGCCGGCGTCCCGCAGGCCGAACTGGCCAGCCTGCGCGCCATCCGCACCGGCAGCGCCCCGCTCGATCCCGCCTTGCAGGAAGCCTTCGAGGCACACTACGGCGTGCCGCTGCTCGATGCCTACGGCGCCACCGAATTCGCCGGCGCGGTCGCCGGCTGGACACTGAAGGATCACACCGCGTACAGCCGCGCCAAGCGCGGTTCCGTGGGCCGGGCCCAGCCTGGCTGCCAGCTGCGCGTGGTGTGCGCCGCCACTTTCGAACCCCTGCCCGCCGGCAGTGTCGGTCTGCTGGAAGTGAAGACCAGCCAGTCCGACGACGGCACCTGGCTGCGCACCACCGACCTGGCGGAGATCGACAGCGACGGCTTCCTGTTCATCCGCGGCCGTGCCGACGACGCCATCGTGCGCGGCGGCTTCAAGGTCTTGCCGCGCGATGTCGAGGCGATCTTTCGCAAGCACCCGGCGGTGAAGGATGCCAGCGTGGTGGGCCTGCCGGACCAGCGCCTGGGCGCAATCCCGGTCGTGGCATTCGAGCTGCACGACGACTGCGCGCCGGTGACGACCGACGAACTGCTGGCGTTCGCCCGCAAGGACCTCGCTTCGTACCAGGTTCCCGTGCACGCGATGCTGGTCAAGGCCCTGCCGCGCAGCCCGTCGCTGAAGGTGAGCCAGCACGAAGTGCGCGATCTCTTCCTCCGCCAGCTGCAGCAACAGGTGGCCTGAAATAATGCCGGAGCAAACGATGAACGAACAGGAAAAGTCCGAACAAAAGCCGGCAGCGCTGGTACTCGAACATCTCGAGGATGGCGTGCTGACGTTGACGCTGAACCGGCCGGAGCGGCTGAACGCGCTCAATCCGCCGCTGATGCGGGCGCTCACCGACGCCGTCAGGGCGGCCGCCGACAACCACCATGCGCGCGTGGTCGTCATCACCGGCGCCGGCAAGGCGTTCTGCGCCGGGGGCGATATCGGCGGCAAGCCGGAGAGGAAAGAACAGAGCGCCGAGGAAAAAGCCGCCGCCGCCGAGCGCGCCGCAAAGCGGGCGCCGGACAATGTCACCACGCGTATCGAATGGCTGCGCGGGAACATGGAGGCGGCCCGCGTGCTGCATGAGATGGGCAAGCCCACCATCGCCATGATCCGTGGCGCCACCGTCAGTGTCGGCATGGCGCTGGCGGCTGCCTGCGATTTCCGCGTGGTCTCGGAGCGGGCCAGCTTTACCACCGCGTTCGTCAGGGTCGGGCTGACCGGCGACTATGGCGCCAGCTACTTCCTGACCCGCCTGCTCGGCGGCGCACGGGCACGCGAGCTGATGCTGCTGTCCGATACCATCGACGCCGCACAAGCCAATGCCATGGGCATGGTCAGCCGCCTGGTGCCGGACGACGCGCTGGAAACGGCCACGATGGAACTGGCAAGGCGCCTCGCAGCCGGCCCGTCCGCAACCTATCGCCTGATGAAGAAAAACCTGGCCGCCGCCGCCGAAGGCACGCTGACCGACATGCTGGACCTGGAGGCCACCCACATGGTGCTGGCGGCGCAGACCGACGAACACCGCGAGGCCGTCCGGGCATTCGTGGAAAAGCGGCCGCCCGTGTTTCACGGCTCCTGATCGCAGCCCCTGATCACCATTCACAATATCCAGAGACCGGAGACACCATGCCAGAAGCAATTGCAAGCCCCGCAGTCAACAACGACACCAACGACATCAGCGACGAATTCAAGAAGGCCACCGCCTACGAACTGACCGACAGCGACATCGAGCGTGCCAGGCTGCTGCTCGGCTACGACCTGGCCAGCCGCGACCAGGAACAGATTTCCACGGCCACCGAGGACAACATCCGCAGCTTCGCCTATGCCTGCGGCAGCGACGACCCGCTGCACTGCGACCCGGCCTACGCGGCCGCCACGCGCTGGGGCTCGGTGATCGCTCCCAGCATGATGGCCGGCGTGATCAACCGGCCCCTGCTGGGCGACCCGTACACGGCAGAACTGAAAGCCGCCGCCAAGAGCCTGTTCCGCGGCATCCACATGTTCATCTCGGGCGGCGAATGGACGTTCTACCGCCCCATCTTCCCCGGTGACACGCTGTACAGCTTCGGCGGCGAGGACGGCCTGGAAGTGAAACAGTCCGAGTTCGCCGGCCGCTCGGTCACGCGCTTCAACAGCCAGGTCAAGGTCAACCAGCGCGGCGAAGTGGTCAGCGTGTACCGCTACCGTGCCATCCTCACGGAACGCAAGAAGGCGCGCGAGAAGGGCAAATATTCCGATATCAAGCCGGCCGAGTACACCGACGAGGACCTGGCGAAGATCGATGCGATCTACGCGAAGGACGAACCGCGCGGCACCGAGAAGCGCTACTGGGACGATATCGAGGCGGGACAATCGCTGCGCGACAGCGCCTCCGGCCCGCTGAACGTCACGGACATCGTCACGTTCCATGCCGGCGGCTACGGCTTCGTGCCGTACGGCCTGCGTGTCGGCCGCATCTGGCACAAGAACCGCCAGCGTATCGCGCCGTTCTACGTAAAAAACAAGTACGGCGTGCCCGACGTGGCCCAGCGCCTGCACTGGGACAGCGAGTGGGCCCAGGCGATCGGCAATCCGATGGCCTACGATTACGGCGTCATGCGCGAGAACTACCTGTTCCGCTACCTGAGCGAATGGGCCGGCGTCGATGGCTGGGTCTACCGGCAGTATGACGAGATCCGCAAGTTCAACTACATCGGCGACACCCAGTTCATCACCGGCACCGTGACCGGCAAGCGCCAGGAAAATGGCCTCAACCTGGTCGACCTGTCGGTGAAGATGACCAACCAGCGCGGCGAGGAAACCGTGCTGTGCACCGCAACCGTCGCCCTGCCGAGCCGCGAGGCGCCGCACGTGCTGCTGCCCGAGGTACCGCGCGAACTGCAGCAGCGCGCGGCGCGCATGATGGCCCGGCACTGGGAACTGCTGGCCGAACAGAAAAAACGGGGGTGATGCCATGGACCTGAGCTACAGCGCGGAATCGGAAGGCTTCCGCCACGAAGTGGCCGCCTTCCTCAAGGCCCACTGGAACGCCAGAGCGACAGCCGCGGCGCCGGACCGGCGCGAGCAGGAAACGGCATTCCGCCGCAAGGCGGTCGAATGCGGCTACCTGTACCGCGGCATTCCGCGCCAGTACGGCGGCTCGGAACAGCAGCCGGACATCCTCAAGGCGCACATCATCCGCGAGGAATTCGGCAAGGCCCGCGCGCCAACGGAAATTCCCGGCGTGGGCGTGCAGATGGTGGTGCCCACCCTGCTCGAATGCGGCAGCCAGTGGCAGCGCGACTTCTTCGTGCCCGGGACCCTCGCCGGCGACATCCGCTGGGCGCAGGGCTACAGCGAGCCCGATGCCGGCAGCGACCTGGCCTCGGTGCGCACCCATGCGGATCTGGTCGATGGCCACTGGGTCATCAACGGCCAGAAAACCTGGAGTTCGCTGGCGCACAAGGCGCACTACATGTTCGCGCTGGTGCGCACCAACCGCAACGCCGCCAAGCACGCGGGCCTGAGCTACCTGTTGCTGGACATGCGGCAGCCCGGTATCACGGTGCGGCCGCTGAAACAGATCACCGGCGACGCGGAATTCTGCGAAGTCTTCTTCGACAACGTGCGCACGCCGCAGGACTGGATCGTGGGCGAGCCGGGCCAGGGCTGGGCCGTGTCGAAGACCACGCTGTCGCACGAGCGCAGCGGCTTCATCGGCGCGGCCGCCACCTCCGTCACGCTGTTCGGCAAGCTGGTGGAACTGGCGCGCAACACCACGCTGAACGGCAAGGCGGCGATCGAGGACCCCGTGATTCGCGAACGGCTGGCGGTGCTCGATGGCTATGTCAGTGCACACCAGTATTCCAGCTACCGCCAGTTTTCGATGGCGGCGCACGACCAGGATGCCGGCATCGCGCCGATGATGAACAAGCTGGTCAATACCCGCATCGCCGACGACGTGGCCGTCATCGCGCGCGACCTGATCGGCCCGAGCCTGCTGCTGGCGCCGCCAGCCGGGAAAGGCGGCGGCAACGAGAAATGGATCAACCAGTTCATGGGCAGCCTGGGCCTGGCCATCGCCGGCGGCACCTCGAACATCCAGCGCAACCTGATCGCCGAACGCGGCCTGGGCCTGCCGCGCGACATCAGCACCGAATTACTGTCGAAGGTACCAACATGAATTTCCTTCTCTCTCCCGAACAGCTGGAGATCCAGAACTCGGTGGCCCGTTACCTGGACGCGGAATGTCCCCCCACCCGGCTGCACGAACTGTTCGACGCAGCCGACGGCACCGTGGATCGCAGCTTGTGGCAAGGCCTGCTCGACCTGGGGGTGGCCGCGCTGGCGCTGCCCGAGCAATACGGCGGCATGGGCCTGGAACTGGTCGACCTGGCGCTGGTGGCCGAGATCCTCGGCAGCCGCGCCGCCCCCACACCTTTCCTCGGCCATGTGCTGGCCGCCCTCGCCATCAACCTGGCCGGCAGCGATGCGCAAAAGCAGCGCTGGCTGCCGGCGCTGGCGGATGGCACCCTGAGTGCCACGGTGGCGCTGGCCGAGCACGGCGACGGCAGTGACGAGGCGTGGCAGCCCGACGGGTGGCGCCTTGCGCCGGGAGCCGCGCTGACCGGTGCCAAGCAGTTCGTCACCCACGCCGCCCAGGCCGACCTGATCGTGGTCGGCCTGGCCGGCGGCCGCCTGGGCGTGGTGCTAGCCGGCGCTGCCGGGCTGACCATCGCGGCGCAGGACGTGATCGACCGTACCCGGCCGTGCGCCGTGGTGCACTTCGGGAACAGCCCGGTCGAGCTGCTCGACGGCGGCCCGGCCGCGGCCGAAC
>DASVVD010000742.1:0-5355 GCA_036386715.1 Pseudoduganella sp. | reverse complement strand
CGCTGGTATTGCGGCGGTACCTGGAACGCGGCGAAGATCAGCAGGAAGACAAACACGTTATCGACCGACAGCGCCTTTTCGATCAGGTAGCCCGACAGGAATTCAAGCGCCTTCTGGTCGGCGATCTCGGCCCCCACGGTGCCCTTCAGGTGCCACCACAGTCCCGCGTTGAACAGCAACGCCAGCGTGACCCACACGCCCGACCAGGCCGCGGCCTCGCGCACGCTCACCTTGTGCGCCTTGTTGCCGCCAAAGACAAACAGGTCCAGTGCCAGCATTACCAGCACGAACGCCACGAAACCGGCCCACATGCCGGGCGTGGCGATATTTTCGATTCCGGTCATGTGACCCCCCTTGTTGAATATCGATAAGGGCAGGATAACGGTATGCGATAGGATGGACAAATCGAATATACTTGCAAAATACATCGAAAAAAGCGATGTATTGCATGGATGGCCATCAGAGATGGTCATGAATGGTCATGAATGGTCATGAATGGTCATCAATGGCTATCCATCGCCGCCCCGGCGGCCGGCACGGGAAACCGATTCGCAATGAGCCTTGAACAATGAGCCTGAACTACAAGCACCTGCGCTATTTCTGGATGGTCGCCCGCACCGGCACCATCGCCCGCGCGGCGGAGCAGTTGCACCTGACGCCGCAATCGATCTCCGGGCAGCTGGGCGAATTCGCCGAATCGCTCGGCGTGGAGCTGTTCCGCAAATCGGGCCGGACGCTCGAACTGACCGAGGCCGGCTCGCGCGTGCTCACCTATGCCGACACCATTTTCCGCACCGGCGACGAACTGCTCGAAGCCCTGCACGACGAATCGGTGCATGCCACGCGCTTCCTGGTGGGCTGCGCCGATTCGGTTTCGAAACTGGTGGCCAGCCAGGTGATCACCCCGGCGCTGAGCTTGCCGCAGCCGGTGCGCCTGGTGTGCAGGGAAGGGCGCCTGGCAACGCTGCTGGGGGAGCTGGCGGTGCACCGGCTCGACCTCATCATTGCCGACCGGCCCATGCCGCCGCACCTGAGCGTGCGCGGCTACAACCACCTGCTCGGTGAAAGCGCGCTGAAGGTGTTCGGCGCGCCGGCATTCCGGGCGCGGCTGAAGGGCCCGTTCCCGCAATGCCTCGACAAGATGCCGATGCTGCTGCCGGGCGAGGATTACGCCACGCGGCCGCGTGTGCTCAAGTGGCTGGCCGATCACGGGGTGCGGCCGCGCATCGTCGGCGAGTTCGACGACAGTGCCATGATGAAGGCGTTCGGCCAGGCCGGCGTGGGCCTGTTCTTTGCCCCCGCGGTGCTTGCCGACCATATCTGCAAGCAGTACGAGGTGGAGCAGTTCGGCGAGGCCGGCGAGGTGATGGATCAGGTGTACGCCATCACCACGGAGCGCCGCCTGAGCCACCCGGCAACGATCGCCATCAGCCAGGAAGCCCGCAAGCACCTGTTCGCCGCCTGAGCGCAACACGCGGCGCGCAACAGCTGCCGCTCAGCGTGGCCCGCCTGGTCCGTCCGTGGTGTAGCGATCGAGGAAATCGCGAAAGCGACGCCCGGCGAACGCGGCTTTCGCCGCGCGGTCGAAATGCGCGATGTCGGCCTTGTCCGCTTTCGGGGAATACAGCATGAAAAAGGCCCGCGGCGGCATCGGCAGCCGTACCAGCCGGACCGGCAGTCCCGCCACGTTGGCGAAGTACCTTGGCGAATATTCGTTCTCGAAATAGGCGGCGTCGATGGTGCCGGCCTGCAGCCGGCGCAGGTTCTCGGCCTGCCAGTCGGCGCCGTCGGCTTTCAGCCAGCGCGCGCCGGACCTGACCAGGCCGGGCGACAGGCGCGCGCCGGCAAGCCAGCCGATCTGCAGTCCGGCGAGCTGGTCCAGCGAACGCACGTCCTGCAGCGGCGAATCGCGGCGCACCGCCAGGTGGGGCTGGGTGTACAGGTAAGTCCAGGAGAAGGCGGCAATGCCGGGCAGGCGTCCGGCTTCGCCACTGGCAATCAGCACTACGTCGAGCGAGCCGTCGCGCAGGCTGTCGAGTGCAACCGTCAGCGACGTGGGCGGCATCCAGTGCAGCGGCACCCCGGCCGGCACCACTTCCCGTTCGAGAAAGTCGCGCAAAGCACCTCGCAGCGGCTTGCCAGGCTCGCCCACGATCAGCGGTGCCACGACAAAGCCGCCCGCGCGCAACGGCGCGGCGACGGGGCTGGTGCAGGCGGCAGCCAGCAGGATGGCGGAAAGCGGGCGCAACATGAGGCATTGTAGCCTTGCGCGACCGGAATTCTCCGCTGCGCACGCTGCCTGAACGCCGGCGCGCTGCAAATCGCGGGTCATTTGCGTGACAAACACTGGAAGACATCGGGCGACACCGGGCGACGATGCGCGGCGGCCCGGCAATTGCCTGGAGAAGCATTCTGCACAATAATGTTCAAGGCAATAATAGGCGCAACAAACGAACCATCGTATCGGCTGGGGAAACAGATGGACATGCTGCACTGGATGCACGTCTTCGTCGCCGTGGGCGAGGACGAAGGATTCGCCGCGGCGGCGCGCCGCCTCGACCTGTCGCCGGCCGCGGTCACGCGTGCCGTCGCGGCGCTGGAGGAGCACCTGGGCGTGAAGCTGTTGCTGCGCACCACGCGCAGTGTCCGGCTGACGGAGGCAGGGCGCCGCTACCTGGACGATGCGCGCAATATCCTGGCCAGCGTCGCCGAAGCGAACGAGGCGGCGGCCGGGATCAATTCGGCCCCGCAAGGGCACCTGTCCGTTACCGCCCCCGTGCTGTTCGGGAAGGCCTTCGTAATGCCCTGCATCCTGCGCTTCCTGGACGATTTCCCTGCCGTCGAGGTATCGGCCAGTTTCGTCGACCGGGTGGTGAACCTGGTCGACGAAGGCATCGACGTGGCGCTGCGCATCGGCCACCTGCCCGATTCCGGCCTGAAGGCCCTGCGCGTGGGGCAGGTGCGGCGCGTACTCTGCGCGGCGCCCGGCTACCTGGCGCGGCATGGCGTGCCGCGGCATCCGGCCGACCTGCAGGACCACACCATCATCGCCGCCAGCGGTATTTCCCCCAGGGTCGAGTGGAAGTTCGGCGCCATCGACCGCCCGGTCAGCGTGCGCATGCGGCCGCGGCTCGTGGTCTCCAGCAACGATGCGGCCATCGATGCGGCCGTCTCCGGCCTCGGCATCTGCCGGCTGCTGTCCTACCAGGTCGCCGCGGAACTGGCCGACGGCAGCCTGGCACTGGTGCTCGAAGACTTCGAGGAAGCGCCCTGGCCCGTGCACGTGCTGCACCGGGAAAGCCGGTTCGGTTCCGCCAAGGTACGCAACTTCATCGACCGGCTGGCGTGCCACCTGCGCGCGCATCCGCAACTGGCAGCAGCCATGGCAGCCCCGGCGATCATTGCGCCTGGCGAAACAATCGCCTGACGAGGCACGGTGTCACCGGATTACGGCGATACCGGCGATACCGGCATCGAAGCCTGCTCCAACTCGCGCGCCGGCACGCCCGGAACGCCTAGCCGAATTGCGCGCGAGAAATCGGCGCGATCGCCGGCATCGTTCGCCAGCGCTCGCGGGTTGATGTAGCCGCGCTGCCGCAGCAGCGCATACGGATACCCCGGCGTCAGCGCGCCCTGGTCGTAGGCGTACTCCGCGAAATGCCCGGAAGCGAGCAGCCGGTAGTCGAGCGGCAGGCCGGGCGCGATCTGGCGCGCCAGGTCGAAGATGACGGTGGTGCAGTTGCTGGTCAGCGTGTTGTAGAAGGCCGGCGTGTCGTGCAATTGCGCCGCCTTCTCCAGGTAAGCCAGGAACACGGCGCGCAATTGCGCCGGCGTGGCGCGCAACCGGTACAGGTAGACCTGCTCGTGGCGGGCATTGCTACGCGTGCGCACGATATCGCGTTCGTCGGCGGCGATGAGCACTTCCTCGAACTGGCGGAAGAAACCGCCCAGCGCGGAAAACGCTTCATGGCGCTCCTTGCGGATCTCGACCGAGAACACCAGCCTGCGGCCGTCGGCGAAACCGAACGACACCAGCGTGTGGGCGATATGCGGGCCCATCCAGTACGACAGCACCAGGTCGGCCGATTCCAGCCGGCCCAGGTCGTACTGGCGGGTCTCCCAGCGCGGCGTGTAGCGCGTTTCGCTCTGCCAGTCGAAATTGCGCACGTTGCGCAGCGTGACCTGGTCGCCATGGACTTCCGATTCGAGCAGGCGCGCCACGTCGTCGGCCCAGTCGCGGCCATGCGAGGGCACGATCGACTGCCACCATGCGCACATCAGCGCCACCGCCACGAAGCAGGCCACGGCCAGGCGCCTGCCGTGACGCCGCGCAGGCGGGCGCCAGAGCGCCGCCACGGCCAGGATGCCCAGCGTGAACCAGGCGCTGGCGGCGACGGCCCCGGCCGGATGCGGCAACGAATACCACAGCGCCAGCGCGCCCCACGCCGTGGACAGGACGATCGCCAGTGTCGCCAGCGTTTTGAACAGGGTGCGTGCAGGCCGCATTTAAACCTCCCACTGCAGTTTGACCGTCAACGACTTGTTGACGGTATTGGCCGCGCTGGCCCGGTCGCGCGCATAGCCGACGGACAGTGAGCGGCCATGCCGCCACAGGCGCCGGTACAGCAGCGAGCGGTGCGAGCCGCGTTCGGCCCACGGTTCCAGGCCGGACACGCCGTCGTCGCGCCGCGAGGACGAGGTGTTCTGCGCCAGCACGCGCAGCGAATCGCGGGCGGTGAAGTGCAGCATGCCGAGCCAGCGCCAGCCGTTGTCGGCAAAGGCCGGGCGGCCCAGCGTGCCGTCGACCCAGGCGCGGTTGACGCGCACGTCCGATTCCATCGCCCAGCCGGCGGCCAGCGCGAAGCGGAAGCCGGCATCGACCACCACGTTGCCGCCGCTGCCGACGCGGTCGGCGTCCACGTCGAGCTGCCTGCCCAGCGTGGCCTCGGCCTTGAGCACCGGCATCCACGGCAGCGGCGACGAGGCAAAGCCGAAGTGCAGCGCCGGCGTGTCGTGCAGCCTGCCGTCGCGGCGCGCGCGCAGCTGGTCGAAGCCCAGGTTGGCCCACAGGTCGGTCTGGCGCCCGGTGCGGAACCAGATGCCGGGCTGGAACTTGCGCTCGACCACCTGGTTGGCCCGCTGGCCCAGCGTGGCGTCGGGCAGCGTACGGATCTCGTGCAACCCCAGGTGCGCCTCGAACTCATACAGCCTGAGCGGCGCAGCGCCCAACGGCACGACCGTTTCGCCGAGGCGGCGGTTCAGGTCGATGTCGGTCCTGACGACGCCGGTCTGCGGCACGAAGCCGTTGTCGTTGACGAAGCCCGGGCCGACCGCTTCGAGCTTGAACTCGTTCCA
>DASVVD010000741.1:0-4684 GCA_036386715.1 Pseudoduganella sp. | reverse complement strand
CATGTGGCGCACGATATTTTCGCGCACCACGATCGCATCGTCGATCAGCACGCCGATCGCCAACGACAGCCCCAGCAATGTCATGAAGTTGAGCGTAAAGCCGCACAACCACACGCCGATAAATGCGGCGATCACCGAAGTTGGCAGCGACAGCGCGGTGATCAGTGTGGAACGCCAGGAATTCAGGAAGGCGTAAACCACGAAGATGGTCAGCCCTGCCCCCAGTACCAGTGCCTCGATCACATTGTTCAGGCTGCTCTGGGCATCTTCGCCGCCATCATCCGTAATTTCCAGCTTGGTACCTTTCGGCAACGTGGGTTCGATTTCCTTGACCATCTGGTGGACCAGTTTCGATACAGCCACGGTCGATGCCTCACGCGACCGCACGATCGACAGGCCAACGTTCGGCTGGTTCGACCGCATCGACAGGCCATTGATCTCGGCGAAGGCGTCTTCGATCGTGGCCACCTGGCCCAGCCGCACCAGCTCTTCGCCGTTGCGCTTGACAACCACCTGCTGGAAATCTTCGGGCCGCTCGATCCGCCCGACGAGGCGAATGCTCTTCTCGTCCAGCGCGCCACGCAGTTTGCCCACCGGCGCATTGGTGTTCTGCATCCGCAGCGCGTTGGTCACGTCACTGACGGAAACGTTGTATTCGCGCAGCTTCTCGGCCTGCAGCAGCACCGACAGTTCGCGCCGCAGTGAGCCGCCGACATTCACGCTCGCCACCCCATCGACGCCGCGCAATTTCTCCGCCAGCACGTCTTCCGCCAGCCGCGATATCTCGGCATGGCTTTGCGTCTTCGAGGAAAGCGACAACTGCATGATCGGCTGGGCCGACGGGTCGATACGCTGCAGTACCGGTTCGCGCATTTCCACCGGCAACTTGTAGCGGACCGATGCGATCGCATTGCGGATATCGTCCGACGCCTCGATCAGGTTACGGGTAAACGTGAACTTGAGGAAGATCGTCGCCGATCCCTCGTTCGCCGTGCCGTTGATCTCGGTGACGCCGGTAATGCTCTGCAAGGATTTCTCGATGCGGTTCAGCACCTCGCGCTCGACCGTTTCCGGCGAAGCGCCGGGATAGGGAATCGAGACGACGATGAACGGCACCTCGACATCAGGGTTCTGGTTGACACGCAGCTTTTTCAGGGCCAGCAGCCCCAGGCACATCATCGCGATGATCAGCACGATCGTGGCGACCGGCCGCTTGATACTGAAATTGGACAGGAACATGGTCAGTTTCCTTTGGTCGCCGACTTGTCGCCGGCCGAAGCCAGGTTCTTCGGCGTCACCAGCTGCACCGGCTGGCCGTCGTGCACGGTGGCGCCGGGCGCACGGAGTACCGTGTCGCCGGCCGCCAGGCCCTTGGTGACCTGCCACAGGCCGGTGCGCTCGTCGCGCGTGCCGATCGCCAGGTTTACTTTCGACAGCGTGTTATTCTTCACGCGCCACGCATAACGGTCGTCGCCGGCCTGAACCATCGCCGATTCCGGGATCAGCAGCGCATCGCTGCTCTCGGTCTCGACCCGGCCTTCGGCATACAGCCCGGCCACGCGCGGCTGGATGCTGTCGGAGAACTCGACCAGCACCTCGACCTGGCGCGTGACGGCATTGGCCGCCGGGTCGACACGCTTGACCTTGCCCTGGAAGTTCTGGCCGGGGTAGCCGTTGACGCGGAACAGCACCGGCTGGCCCACCTTGACCACGCCGATCTTGTCGGCCGAGACGAGGCCTTCGAAGCGCATGCTGTGCGGGTCGATCACCTTGATCAGCTCCTTGCCGATCTGGGCGGTATCGCCGTTCGAGACCTTGCGCTCGCTGACGATGCCGTCGAACGGCGCACGCACCAGCGTACGGTCCAGCTGCTGGCGGGCGCCCACGGCGCGCGCCTTGACAGCGGCCAGTTCGCTCTGCGCGGTATTCAGGCGTACCTCGGCATCTTCCAGTGCCTGCATCGATGTCATGCCGGAAGCGCGCAGCGTCTTGTTGCGCTCCAACATGCGCTGGGCCTGGTCGACCACCTGCTTGGCGTTGCGCACCGACTCTTCGGAGGAGCCCAGGCTGTCGCGGATCGACGTGTCGTCGAGGCGCACCAGCAGGTCGCCCTTCTTCACCGGCTCGCCGTTTTCCTTGAGCACCTGCAGCACGATGGCGGACACCTCGGCACGCAGGTCGGCGCGGCGCTCCGGCTGCACCGAACCGGTGATCACGGGACCCGCGGCCAGCGCGTTGCTGTGGACTGTCAGCACGTCTTCAGGTGCGATCAGGAGTTTGGCCACCTTTTTATCGTCGCCCTTGCCGGCCCCATCGGCAGCTCCGGGTGGTTTTCCGCAAGCGACGAGGCTCGTGGCGACGGCGAGAGCGATCAGGGTATTTCGCAACATGAAGAATCTCCGAGAGTTTTGGACTGCTGAGCTTTGAAGTACCGCTTATTGAACTGCGTTGTATTTTTTATATTCCGGGAGCGCCGAGTATGTCGAGTGCTCCCCGGAGTGTCAATTCTGCCAGCGCCAGACTGTCGGAATTTGTGGCTGGACTGCCGAAATACGTGGACAGGCTGCAAACGTTTTCCTGCCTGCCTGTCCGATGCCATGACCGATGCCATGACCGAGCAGACCCCCCTGTGGCAACGCTGCGGCTTATCCCCTGCCGAACAGGGCATGCACCAGATGGCCGATCGCAATACCGGTTGCCAGGCCGCCGCAGATTTCGACGACAGTGTGGCCCATCCGTTCCCGCAGCCATTGATGGTCCGGCTTGCCTTCTGCAAGGCGGTTGATCGCGGCTGCCTGGCGGCCCACGTGCTGGCGAAGGCTGTTGGCATCGATGATCACGATGAAGCACAACGTGACCGCCACGCCGAATGCCGGATGGCCAATTCCCTCGCGCAATGCGATCAGCGTGGCCATGCTCGATACCACGGCACTATGATTACTGGGAAAGCCGCCGTTGCCTACCAGGTTGAATGCCCATTTACGGGCACGGATACTGTTGATCAGGAATTTGATCGGACCAACGGTGATCCAGGTGAGCAGTGGCGTGACGAGATAGGCGAGATCCATGGTGACTTTCGAGTTCCTTTTTGGCAATTCTTCATTATCGCAGAAGCTGGCTCCGCCAAGGAGGCAGCTCAAGTAAAATCGCTTGGCACTTACTTATAATTAATAAAACATTTCGTCGAAGGATGGGGCATGAAGCATTTCAAATTTTCAATCATCGTAACGGTGGTATTGATGGTATTGGCCGCCTGGTGGGGTTACAGCCAGCGCGGCATCGGCGGACTGGTGTCAGCGCTGTGGATCACGGCGGTGCTGGGCGTGATGGAAGTCTCGCTGTCGTTCGATAACGCGGTGGTGAACGCCTCCGTGCTGAAGGACTGGAACGCGTTCTGGCAAAAGCTGTTCCTGACGGTCGGCATACTGGTGGCCGTGTTCGGCATGCGACTGATCTTCCCGCTGGCGATCGTGGCGGTGGCGACCGGGCTGGACCTGCTGCAGGTGTGGACCATGGCCACCACCCGACCCGACGAGTACTCGCGCCACCTGATGGACGTGCATGCCGAAGTGGCCGCGTTCGGCGGCGCCTTCCTGCTGCTGGTGTTCCTCAATTTCATCTTCGACGAGGAAAAGGAAGTGCACTGGATCGGCTGGTTCGAGGAGAAGGCCGGCCGCATCGGCACCGAAAGCCTGTCGGTGCTGCTGGCGCTGGTGGCCGTGTTCGTCTGCACGGAACTGGTCGCCGAGGCGCACCGCTTCGCCGTGCTGTATGCGGGCATCGTCGGCATTGCGATCTACCTGGGCGTGGGTTGGCTGTCCAGCCTGCTCGAAGAAACGGAGCATGATGCCGACCCGGACCACGCCGCGGCGACCGGCGGGGGCACCGACATGGGCAAGATGGTGCAGCGCGGCAGCATCGGTGGCTTCCTGTACCTGGAAGTGCTCGACGCCTCGTTCAGCTTCGATGGCGTGATCGGCGCGTTCGCCATCACCAGCGACGTGGTGATCATCATGCTGGGGCTGGCGATCGGCGCCATGTACGTGCGCTCGCTGACCGTCTACCTGGTGCACAAGGGCACGCTGGATGAGTTCATCTACCTGGAGCACGGTGCCCACTACGCCATCGGTATCCTGGCGCTGATCATGCTGGGCAGCGTCAAGTACCACGTGCCGGAGTGGTTTACCGGCCTGTCGGGCGTGGCGTTCATCCTGGTGTCGCTGTACTCGTCGGTGAAGTACCGCAAACGGATGCGCATGCAGTAAGATCGCAGCAATTCAACTCTGACCAGCCGCCATGACCCAACGCACCCGCCGCTCTCCCCTCCTGATCCTCATCGGCATCCTCGTCGTGGCCGCGCTGCTGTTCTGGGCCTGGTCGATGGCCGCGCTCAATTTCTCGTATTCCGAAGGCGAGCGCGCCGGCTTCCTGCAGAAATTCTCGAAAGTGGGCTGGTTCTGCAAGACGTGGGAGGGCGAGATGCTGCTGACCTCGATGCCGGGCGCGATCCCCGAGAAATTCCTGTTCAGCGTGCGCGATGACGCCGTCGCCGCCCAGCTGTCCGCCGCAATGGGCAAGCGCGTGACGCTGACCTATGCGCAGCACAAGGGCGTGCCGACCAATTGCTTCGGTGAAACCGAGTACTACATCGAGAAGGTACTGGTGCAGTAAGCTGATACGATCA
>DASVVD010000740.1:0-3150 GCA_036386715.1 Pseudoduganella sp. | reverse complement strand
CGATGCCGATACCGCCATCACACTGGCCGGCACGGTGCACGTGGCCGGCAAGGCCCTGAATGGCGTGGACCGCGCCAGGCTGCGCCTCGATGAGGTGCCCGGCGGCGTCAGCGTCGTCAGCCAGGAACAGGTCGAGAAGGGCCGCGTGTTCACCAACGAGGACGTGCTGGCATTCCAGCCCGGCGTGTACGCGCAGGCGGCCGGCGGCACCGACGGCATCAAGATCTCGATCCGCGGCTCGGCCATCAACCGCGGCACCAACTTCTTCCGCTCCGGCACGCTGTTCCTGTTCGACGGCCTGCCCGTCACGGGTCCGGGCGGCACGCCCTATGAACTGTTCGAGCCGCTCGGGCTGTCGCGCACCGAGATCCTGCGCGGCGCCAACGCCTTCGACACGGGCGCGCTGATGCTGGGCGGCGCGATCAACTACGTCACCCGCACCGGCCGCGATGCCAATCCGTTCGAGGTGCGGGTCGAGGGCGGCAGCTACGGCTATAAAAAAGTGGCCGTCAGCTCCGGCCAGGTGATCGGCAACCTCGATTACTACGTGGCCGGCATCGCCTCCGAGCGGGATGGCTACCAGCAGCTGTCGCAGGGCGAGTCGCGCGGCTTCATCGGCAACCTGGGCTATAAAATCGCGCCGAACCTGGAAACACGCTTCTACTTCCGCTACCGCAAGACCGACAATTACCAGCCCGGCGCGCTGACCGTGGCCCAGGTCGAACAGGATCCGCGCCAGGCCAACCCGGTCGCCGTGGCGCAGGACGCGCACCGCAACCAGCCGGGTTCGCGCTGGCTGGCCAACAAGACCACCTGGACCATCGACGACGATTCGTCGCTGGAAATCGGCGTGGTCGCGCACGACTACCCGATCGACCAGGAACTGGCGGTCAATGTCGGCAGCTGGGGTTTTGCCGATGCCTCCTTCTCGCTGCAGTATGCGCGCCGCGATACGCTGTTCGGCAAGCGCAGCGAAACGAAAGTGGGTGCACTGTCGACCAGTCACCTGAACCACGGCTGGCTCGATACGCGCGTGCGCATTCCCGCCGCCGCCACCGCCTCGCTGCCGGTCGGCACGCTGATCCGGCGCGCCGAGTACGATGGCGAAGACCACATCCTCCATGCCGGCAACGACCTGGAGCTGGCGCAAAACCTGTGGCTGACCACCGGCGTTTCCGCCATCAAGACCAAGCGCTACACCGAGGTGGTGTACCCGGTCACCAACGAGCCGTACAACCGCAGCAGCACCGCACTGGCGCCGCGCGCCGGCCTGCGCTACACGTTCGACAACGAGGTGCAGGTGTTCGGCAATATCAGCCGCTCGATCGAGCCGCCGAACAGCTGGGCGTTCCTGACGATTCCGCCGACGTTCACCTCCGGCCCCGCCACCGGCTTGTCCCGCCGCGGCCTCGACCTGAAGGACCAGGCCGCCAATACCGTGGAAGTCGGCACCCGGGGCAGGGCGTTCGGTTCGAACTGGAGTTTGTCGGTCTACCGCGCGCTGGTGAAGAACGAGCTGCTGTCGGTCGAGGTCATCCCCGCTTCGGCCACCACGGCGGCGATCACGGCCGAGTCGAATGCCACGCCGACGGTCCACCAGGGCATCGAGGCGGGCCTCGAGTCGCAGCTGTGGGAGGGCGGTGCGAGCGGCAAGCTGTCGGCGCGCCAGTCGTTCACGCTGAACGACTTCTATTTCCGCGGTGACGCCAAGTTCGGTCGCAACACGCTGCCCGGCATCCCGAAGCGCTTCTACCAGGGCGAGCTGCAGTACGAGCACCCGGGCGGCTTCTATGCCGGCGTGAGCCTGCAGGCGGCGTCGCCGATCGATGTCGATTACGCCAACTCGTTCCGCACGCACGGTTACGGCATCGTCAACGCCAGCTTCGGCTACGATCACCCGACCGCCGGCTGGAAGCTGTTCGCCGACCTGCGCAACCTGGCCAACAAGCATTACGTTTCCAGCGTGGCGCCGGCGTACAACGATGCCGGCACCGACCAGCGCCGTTCCGCACCGGGCGAGGGCTTCGGCGTGTATGCCGGCATCCAGTACGCGTTCAAGTGAGCGGAGGCACGATGAGCGAACTTCATGCACCGCTGCAGGCCGCGCAGGCTTTCGCCGGACAGCGCCACGCGGACGTACTGCCGGCGTTGACGGACGACGAACTGCACGCCCGGTTCCAGCCGGTATTCGAGCGCATCGCGCTGGGCGCCGTCGAGCGCGAGCAGGAGCGCCGGCTGCCGTTCGAAGAAGTGCGCTGGCTGCGCGAGGCCGGTTTCGGCGCGCTGCGCATTCCGCGCCGTTACGGCGGCCTGGGTGCCACGCTGCCGCAGTTCTTCGCGCTGCTGCTGGAACTGGCCAGCGCCGATTCCAACATCTCGCACCTGCTGCGCGGCCATTTCTCGTTCCTGGAAAGCCGCCTCAATCACGAGGACGAGGCCACCCGCGCCTTCTGGTTTCCCAAGGTGGTCGACGGTGCGCTGATCGGCTATGCAATGGCCGAGCAGAGCGCGACCAGCACGGTCGGCACGACGATCGTGCGCGATGGCGACGGTGACGGTGGTGATGGCGCGGGCTGGCTGTTGAACGGCAAGAAGTTCTACAGCACCGGCACCATCTATGCCGACTGGATCGTGGCCACGGCGAAGGACGGCGAGCAGCTCGCCAGCCTGGCGTTCCCGGCCACGTTGCCCGGCGTGACCCGGCTCGACGACTGGGACGGCTTCGGCCAGCGCATGACCGGCAGCGGCACCACGGTGTTCGAGAACGTGCGGCTGCGCGAAGAGCATGTGGTGCGGCGCTTCGACAGCACGTTGCCGGCCTCGTACAACAAGGGGTTCCTGCAACTGGTGCTGCTGACCAGCATGGCCGGCGCTGCGCGGGCCGGGCTGCGCGAGGCGATCGCCTTCGTGCAGCGCAAGACCCGCGCATTTGATGTGCCGGGCGAATCGAGCCCGCGCCACGATCCGCTGGTGCAGCGTGTGGTGGGCCGGCTGGCCAGCCTGTCGTATGCAGCCGACAGTCTGGTCGACAACGTGGCGCGGGCGCTGGAGGACACCTGGCAGCGCGCGCAGGCGGGCAAGGCGGACGACGCACTGTATGCCCGCACGGAAATCAAGGCATTCCAGGCGCAACAGGTCGTCATCGACCTG
>DASVVD010000739.1:0-6145 GCA_036386715.1 Pseudoduganella sp. | reverse complement strand
CAGTTGATCTGCCGGCATGCGGTATTCGCCCAGCAGGCGCTGCACCGACGCCACGAAATCGGGCTGGCGGAACTGCGAGGGGCTGACGTTGACCGACAGGGGCAGGGCGTGGCCGGCCGCGTCCAGCTGCTGCCACGCCAGGCAGGCCTGGCGCAAGGCCCACTCGCCGAGCGGCACGATCAGGCCGCTGGATTCGGCCACGGGGATGAAGACATCCGGCGGCACCATCCGGCCGTCCGCGCGCCGCCAGCGCATCAGCAGTTCGGCGCCGGCCGGACGGGCGGCGGCATCGAACTGCAGTTGCAGGTGCATGGCCAGCTCGCCCCGTTCGAGGGCGTGCGCCAGGTCGCGTTCGAGCGTGAGCCGCTCTTCCACCTCGGCGCGCATGGTCGCCTCGAACATGGCAACGCCATTGCGCCCGTCGGCCTTGGCGCGGTACATCGCGGTGTCCGCTTCGCGCAGCAGGTCCGCGGCGCTCTGGCCGGGGCGCGGCATCAGCGCGATGCCGATGCTGGCCGAGGTGCTATAGCCGTTGCCGTCGATGTTGATCTCCCGGGCGAGCGCCGCGCGGATCTCGTGCGCGCGGGCCATGGCCGCGGCGGCCACGCCGGCGCCGTTGCCTGCCAGGTCGGCCAGCAGCACCACGAACTCGTCGCCACCCAGCCGCGCCACCATGTCGTCGCCATGCATCAGGCTGGCGATGACTTGCGCCGCATTCCTGAGCAGCTCGTCCCCGGTGGCATGGCCGCGCGCGTCGTTCACATTTTTAAAATGATCGAGGTCGATGAAGAGCAGGGCGCCGCCGGCGCTGCCCGCCTGGGCCAGCCGGCTGTCGAGCTGCTCCATGAAGCGCCGCCGGTTCGGCAGGCCGGTGAGCACATCGTAATAAGCCAGCCGGTGGATCGCCGTGGCCGCTTTCCTGCGCTCGCTGATGTCGCGCCCGACCACCACCCAATGCGTGTGCACGCCGGTCTTGTCCAGAAAGGGGGCGACTTCCAGTTCCGCCCAATGCGGCGTGCCGCCTTTTGAATAGAGCAGCAGTTCCGCCGATGCACCCTCGCCGCGTGCCATGGCATGGGCGATGCGTGCTAACTCCGTGGGATCGGTTTCGGGGCCGCTGAGCGAAGGCATGTCCTGGCCGAGCAATTCCTCGCGCGTATAGCCGGTGTCGCGCAGGAATGCATCGTTGACGAAAATGATCGGTTCCGGCCGCGCGCTTCCTTTCGTGGCGCGGGCGATCAGCACCCTGTCGTTGAGCTGGGCCACGGCGGCGGCCGTCAGTTCCAGTTCCGCATTCACGGCATGCAGGGCGTTCTTGCCTTCTTCCAGCGACGCTGCGAACAGGTGCAGGTCGGCCAGCGACTTCACCAGTTTTTCCAGCAGCTTGCCGCAGGAGACCGTGATCATGCTGCCGACGAACAGCACGTTCAGCATGGCCAGCACGGAGGGCACGGCATCGCCGGAAGTACCGGCAAACTCGAGCCGCGCCACGCCGGTCAGGCCCAGCACCAGGACGGCAAGGCCACTGCCCGCCACCGCCACCAGGGCCGGGCGGATTCCCAGCAGCATGGCGGCAAAGACCGGTGGCGCGATGAGGAACGCCTGCGCAGCCTGGCCCACGTTCACCATCAGCCCGATCGCGGCAAAGAAGATGATCACGATGAAGTTCAGTACCCGCACCGTGTAGGAAAGATGGCGCAGGTGCCAGATTGCGGCAAGCCAGGACAGTGCCACGAGATCGACGGCGATCATCGGCCACATGCCTTCGCGTATGGCCATGGCGATGCAAGGCACGGCAGTGAGGATTCCCAGCACGAGCACGATCGTGAGCATGCGGGAGAAGATCTGGCTGCGCCAGTGTGCGATATCGGTAGGGGGCGTCACAGGTTGGCTTGGGGCAGCAGGAGAGTGCTGGCTCATTCAGTGTACGGAATTTTTCCGTAACGCAACATTGTAACTGGACCCGATCCTGCTTGTCATGCCCGATCGGTGCAGGTGTTGCGTTACGACCGCGCGGGTGGCTGTCCCGGCAGTGGATGCGCTAACGAACTGGTGCAATCTTGTTCACCCCCCCATCACCACCGCATGAATCACCACCCCCACCAGCCCACCCACGATCGTCCCGTTAATCCGGATGAACTGCAGATCCCGCCCGATGGCCAGCTCGATCCGAGTGCTCATCTCCTCCTTCGACCACTTGGCCAGCTGCTGCTCGATGAAGTTGCCCACCTCGCCGCGGTAGCGCCGCACCAGCGCCGCGCTGCCCGCCTCGATCGCGGCATTGAGCCAGTTGCGCATGTTCTGGTCGGTGCTTAGCATCACGCCGCACTCCTGCACGATCTGCCGCACGGTCGCGGCAATGGCGGGATCGTCACCCTGCAGGTCTGCCTGCAGCCGCTGCCGCACCGCGTCCCAGATACCGCCCAGCATTGCCTGCAGCTCTTCGCCCTGCAGGGCATCGGCCTGGTAGCGCGCCACGGATTCCTGCCATTCCGGATTGGCCTTCAGCTTCTGGGCACTTTCTCCCAGCCAGGTATCGACCTTGCCCCGCAGCGGGTGTTCGCGGTTCATGCGCACGTCGATGGCCTGTTCGCGCAGCGAGCCGATGACCTTCGGCGCATAGCCCAGCACCATCGATTTCACCATCGGGTTCTCTATCGTGAAGCAGCGCAGCATGAACTCGCCCACGGTTTCGTGATTGGCCTCGTCGCCCAGCCAGGTGATCAGTTTTTCCAGCAGCGGATCGAACAGCGCCTGCGTTCCGCCCTTGCCAATCATCGTGTCGAGATAGCCGCCGGCCAGGCCGGAGAGGTCGAGCTTGCCCAGTTCGGCGCTGGCGAAGCCGCGGATGCGGGCGCGCATCTGGTCGTCGTCCACCTTGTCCAGCGCCTGCGCGAGAACGGCGGTGAGCGCCTGGCTCACTTGCCAGGCATTGGCCGGATCGCGCAGCCATTCGCCGGCGCGGCCGGCGATATCGGCCTGCCGCACGCGTTCCGCCACGCCTTCCTCGGTAATGAAATGGTTCTCCACGAAGCTGCCCAGGTTGGCGCCGATGGCGGCCTTGCTGTTCGGGATGATCGCGGTATGCCACAGCGGAATGCCGAGCGGGTGGCGGAACAGGGCGACGACGGCGAACCAGTCGGCCACTGCGCCGATCATCGCCGCTTCCGCGAAGGCTTCCACGTAACCCCAGGCCGGGTGCCCGCCCTGTTGCGAATGGGCGATGGCAAACAGCACGGCGGCGGCCACGAGCAGGCCCAGTGCCACGCGCTGCATGGTGCGCAGGCGGCTGCGTTTATAGGTATCTTCGACCGCGTCGAGCTGGCGGACGACTTTGGAATCGTGGTTCATGTTTTTGATCTTCAATTGCCGGGTAAATTAAAAACGCATTGCGAGGTATTCAGTCGAACCAGTCCGAAAGACGGGTTTCGGCCTGCTTTTTCACATCATCATCGACGTACATCGCCACGCTGGCCAGGGCCGCGGCGAGCGTTGCGAGATCGTCCGTGTAGCCGGCCAGCGGCACGATATCGGGAATCGCATCGAACGGCATCACGAAATAGGCGAGGGCGCCATAGATCGCGGTCTTGGCCCACAGCGGCGTATCGGGGCGCTGCGCGGCGAAGTATAGCCACAACGCCTTCTCGATGACTTCGCGGCCGGCGGCCTTGGCGAAGTTGGCGGCTTTCGTCCAGAAGCCGGTATCGTCGAATGACTGGGACATGTCTTGGCCTTTCATGATGAAGAAGGAAACAGGAGCAGGCCAGCCCGCGGGCCGGCACGTCATTGTGCAGTACCGGTTCCGCGAACGCCACTGTCGGCGCGCCGGTCCTGTAGCGGGATACCCGGCATGGCGCGGCAGGCATTGCCGCCACAGTGGCAAGAGTCATGCATGTTCGTGAAGAATCGGTATGTCGACGCGACCGGCAGCGTGCCCGGCGCCTTCGTCACTTTCTCGATGACCCGGCGGTCCAGGGATGGGTCGTATGGAACCGGGATAGTAGTCGCCCCCGAAGATCCACCGCGGCGAAGATGCGGCCGATGCCACGGCATTGCCGGGTGCCTGCCGCTTCACCTGCCGGGTATCCTGCGGCTCGGCCGAGCAGGCAAGGTTTGCCCACGGTTTGCCGCAGTAGTCGCCTGCTGGCCGCTTAGTGGCCGGCCGTCCTGGCGATATCCACCAGTGTCGCCAGCGGGGCGGGCTTGGTGAGGTGCAGGTCGAAGCCGGCGGCGGTGGTGCGTTCGCGGGCATGCGCATCGCCCCACGCGGTGAGGGCGACGATCTTGATATCGCAGCAGTTGATATCGGCGCGCAGCGCCATGGCGACCTGGTAGCCATCCATCCCCGGCATGCCCAGGTCGAGGAAGATCAGGCCCGGCGCCGAAGCCCTGGCCGCGGCCAGGCCGTCCACCCCGCCATAGGCCACGCTGACATCGAGCCCGTACATGCGCAGCACGTCGGCTGTCAGGTCGGCCGCATCGATGTTGTCGTCGACGATCAGAATTCTTGCGCCGGAATCCATGTGCTCCTCCGATCCATGCCCAGTCGCCATGCACTGCCCGGATCGGCAGTTCCGCTGAGTCTTCGGAGCAATTATAGGACGCGATCCATGGTAAATACGCGATGCCGGGGCCAGGAACGGGCTGATCGATGAACGAATGTACTGGTCCTACACGCATGCAGATCAATATCTTACGAGGCCATGGCAAAAGTGCCTGGAACGGCAGAGCCAGTTGTCCCGCGGCGCCAGCCGTGCCGGGGCCGGCCGGCAGTTTGCCAGTGCCGCGCTGCGGCAGTTGGCTGTCAAATTGTATCTTCCGTGCGACGGCTTGCCGGAAAATCATCAAAAATAGGCTTTTGCTGCACGGACGACCATGATCTCCGATTCCTTCTTCAGCACGGCATTTCATGCGTCCCCGATCGCGCAATGCCTGCTGGCTCCCACTGACAGGCTGGAGATCATCGCCGTCAACGATGCTTTCCTGCGTTCGGCCGCGCGCCCCCGCGAGGATGTGCTGGGCATGCCGCTGTTCGCGGCATTCGGCAGCGATCCCGATGATCCGGCCGATACCGGCATGCGCGACCTGGGCCACTCCATCCGCACCGCCATCGCCACGGGGCAGTCGCAGAAGATGCCGGCGCAGCGCTATCCGGTCAGGATGGAGCAGGAGGGCCGCGCCTGGTTCCAGGACATGTACTGGAGCGCCACCAACACCCCGGTATATGACGCGCAGGGTGCGCTGCTGTGCGTTGCGCACACCACCATCGACGTGACCGCCCAGGTGCTGGCCGAACACGCGCTGCGGATGAGCCGCGAAGAGGCCCTGCGCCACGCACAGGGCGCCGAAGCCGAGCGCGCCTATCTGGCGGGCGTGCTGCGCGCTGCACCGGTCGGCATCCTGGTGGTCGACAATAACCTGAAGGTATTGCACCGCAATCCGGCACACGAGGCCATTTTCGGCGCGGCGCTGCCGCAGGCGGCCGGCCGCCTCGACATGCCTCAGTGGAGCGGCCGCTTCATCGATGGCGAGCACGCCGGTCGCGCGGTCGAACCGGACGAGTGGCCGCTGCGGCGGGCCGCCAACGGCGAAACCGTCGACCGCTGCCTGCTGGAAGTGACGTCCTTCATGCCGGAACGGAACAGCCGCATGCTGATGGTGTCCGCCGCGCCGATCAGGGACAGCCGTGGCGGCGGCGTGCTCGGTGCCGTGGCGGTTTCAGTGGACATCGAACCGCGCATGCGCGCCGAAGAGGCGCTGCGCGAGGCGGACCGCCGCAAGGACGAATTCCTGGCCATGCTGGCCCACGAGCTGCGCAACCCGCTGGCGCCGATCGGCGCCGCCGCCGCCGACCTGCTGGTGATGGGTGGGCTGGACCCGGCGCGGGTGCGCCGTACCAGCGCCATCATCACTCGCCAGGTCGGGCACATGACCAGCCTGATCGACGACCTGCTCGACGTATCGCGGGTGACCCGCGGCCTGGTGGCCCTGGAGCGCGGATCGGTGGACGTCAAGGCCGCCATCGCCGATGCCCTGGAGCAGGTGCGTCCGCTGGTCGAGGCGCGCCGCCACCGGCTGGAGATGCAGCTGCCGCTGGAGGACGCCACCGTGGAAGGCGACCACAAGCGGCTGGTGCAGGTGGTGG
>DASVVD010000738.1:0-1831 GCA_036386715.1 Pseudoduganella sp. | reverse complement strand
CGTCCATGCCCAGCAGGCTGTTTTCGTTGATCACGCTGTAGTCGCCGTTGCCGTGCCCGATCACATACCAGAACTGGTTTTTCAGGTTGCCGAAGTCCTTTTGCTGCACCATGGCACCCGGCTGGGTAGCCCGCAGCCGGGCGGTATCGGCCACCGTCAGCGCCTTGCCGCTGTGCTGGTTGAAGATCGCGTAGCGGCCATCGCTGACGCCGTCGCAATCGTCGGTGAAGCTGTCGAAATCGCGCGTGAATACCGGCCAGTCGATATCGGTGCCGCGCGTCGCATAGGTCATCTTCATGATCTGCAGCTTCGCGAAACCGTTGTCGGCCGTGTCGTAGTAGTGCGTGGAGACGAAGTTGCAGCCGCCCTGCTTCAGCACGCCCACGTGGCCCGGCCCCTTGTGCCGCCCGTCCACGTTCGCCAGGATGGTGCGCGGCTCGGAATACGGGCCGTCGATGCTGGTGGCGCGCTGCACTTCCACGTAGTAGGTGCTGTTGCTGCCCTGGCAGCATGCGCCGCGGTTCGCGAACAGGTAGTAGTAGTCGCCGTTGCGCGTGATGTAAGGCGCTTCGATGTCGCGCCGGGCGTTGGTGCCGCCGGCGATCTTCGTCACGTAGCTGGCCAGCTTGCCGGTGGCCTGGTCGATCTCGGCCACGCCGATGCCGCCGAAGAAGGAGCCGAAGCTCATGAAGACGCGGCCGTCATGGTCGCGGAACAGGGCCGGATCGATCGCGTTGATGTCGGCATTGCCGCGGCCATTGGACTGCACCACCATGCCCAGGTCGGTCCACACCGGGTTCTTCAGCGACGGGCTGCGCGCCACGCCGATCGCCGAGTTGGTGGTGCCCCACTGCGACACCGAGTAATAGATGTAGTAGGCGCCGTTCATCTGGATCACGTCCGGTGCCCAGTACGACGAACCGTTGGCCTTGAAGTTGGGGATCTTCTGTTCGACCCAGGCCGGATTGGTGGCGAACACCGGGGCCGGGCCGCCCTGCCAGGTCTTCAGGTCGGTCGAGGTGGAATACCAGATCCCGGTGCCGGTGGTGAAGTTGAAGTAGGTATCGCCATCCTTCGTGATCGTGCCCGGATCGTGCGCGTTCTGCAGCCCGGCGAGCTCGATGGCCCCGCTCGAAGCGGCGCCGCACGCCAGCAATACACCAGCCACCAGTTTTTTCAGCATTGTCATCTCCGTGTTGTTGTTATTGCAGTTATTACAGTCGTTATTGCCATGTGAATCAGGTGCAAGCCGATCTGGTCCGGCAGCCACGCAACACGGATGGCCGTGCCGCGGACGTGCGCAGGCACCCAGCGCCGCTGGCGAAAGCGGCCGGACCTGCGTGCGAATTCGGGTGCCTGGAATCAGGCGGCGGTAATGAGGCCGGTACAGCCTAAGACTTGGAAGACGGGACGTGGCGAAGCGCAGCGGCGGCGCAAGGGGCGATACGGTGCATGGGAGTCTCCGGATGTCTTATTGTGTCTGCTGCCGGCGTTGCGGCGCTTTGTTGAAAGCATCGTACCCAGATCGTTATGCGCCTACCAATGACTAATTTCTAACGGCCGATATTCGTTTGGATATCGCATCGGCGCTACACTGGTGCTCCGATTTCATGAAAAACCGGTATCACACATGGCAACCCGACTGATTATCGAAGGAACCGTGCAGGGCGTGGGCTTTCGCCAGGCGCTGGCACGCGAGGCAACGGCCATGGGACTCGATGGCTGGGTGCGCAACCGGCGCAACGGCACGGTGGAGGCATGCCTGCGCGGCCCGCTGAACGATGTGGAGGCGCTGGCGGCATGGTCGCGGCACGGCCCGCCCGGCGCGCGC
>DASVVD010000737.1:0-1722 GCA_036386715.1 Pseudoduganella sp. | reverse complement strand
GCCGCGGTCGCTGGACGACCTGGCGCGGCATTCCTGCCTGCTGTGGCACCTGCAGGGCCGGCTGTATGACAAATGGGGGTTTCCGGCCGAGCACACCGGCACTGCCACGGCCAGGGGCCGGCGCACCGTGCACGTAAAGGGGCCGCTGGCCAGCGACGATGCCGACGTGGTGCGGCGCTGGGCCGTCGCCGGTGAAGGCATCGCCTACAAATCGTGGCTCGATGTCAGCGCCGACGTGGGCGCCGGGCGGCTGGTCGTGGTGCTGCCAGGTCAGCCGGGGGAAGCCTCGCCGCTGCAGTTGATCTGCCCGCACCGGCGGCAGTTTTCGCCGGCGGTGCGGCTGTTGCATGCACTGCTGGTGCAGCGCTGCGGCGAACTGGGCATGCCACCCGCGCACCCGGCCTGAGCCCGGCTACCGGAGCAACCACCGGCGCCAGCGCGGCCGCAGCGCCGCCTGGTAGGCGGCGCGCGCCGGAATCCGGATGCGCACCACGGCGCAGCAGGTGCTCGGAAATATCCCAGTTGAGACAAAAAAATCGTCTCACCCAGACAGGCAGTCCGGTGATGCCTCTACGGTACAATATAAAAAAAGCAACTTCCAGCCAAGGCAGACGAACGCACGAAGTGTGTCGCCGCCATACAACCCAAAATTTCCAGTTGCACCAGACACCACGATGACGACAAAATCAGAAGATTATTTGAAAGAATGCAGGGCGGCACTGAGCGCCGAGCAGGCGCATTCCCTTGCCACGACCGCCAACTGGGCTCACGTCGACAAGCAAAAAGTACATGCCGACTGGGATGCGCTCTACCGGAAAATCGCCCCTGCGATCGACTCGCTTGCCCCTTCGGCAGAGCCGGTACAGGCACTCGTCGCCGAGCACTACGGCATCGTCTCGCGGTTCTACAAGCCATCGAAGAAGGCCTATATCGGCATGAGCCTCTTCTATGGCGAAGACAGCAACATGCAGGCTTTCCATAGCGGCTACCATCGGGACATGGTCCCGTTCATGGCGGAAGCGATGTCCCTCTATGCCGAAGCGAACCTGTGACGCCGGTTTCGCCGCAGCGTAGCCGTCACGCCGCACGGGCAACGTGACCTTCAAGCGCTGCCCAGGCCGGGATGGAGGGCGGCGAAATCATCTGCCACACGGTGCGTGGCGCCGGACTCATGCCGCCATACGTTCGGCGCCGGATCAAACGCCCCGCCATCGCGGCGAAAAACCAGGCAATCGCCCGAGCCGTTCAGCGCGATCACGACGGCGTCCTGGGGGAAACCGCGCCATTCACGATAGCCAGCGGTTTCAGTGACGATATCGCCGGCGCTGCGGGCCAGCCGCCTGCGGTCCGATGCATCGCGGATGGGACACAGCGCCCAGTCGTCCCCCGCGGCCTGCACGGTTCCGCCGTTACTGGCCATCATGGCGGTGCGGTAGCTGGCCGGCAGCATGGCGCCGATGATAGCCTCGGTTTCCTGCAGGCGCTGTTCGGAAAGATCGAAAGGCATGCCGCCCCTGTCAGAACACGTGGCGCATTTCGACGTGGGGAATGCCGGCCTCGTGGAACTCGGCGCCGACCTGCTCGAAGCCGTGGGCCAGATAGAACGGCGCAGCATGGGTCTGCGCGGACAGTGCCACGTCCGGATGGCCCCGTTCGCGCGCATGCGCCATCAGCCCGCGCAGCAGCGCGCTGCCGATGCCGGTGCCGCGCACACTCTTCATG
>DASVVD010000736.1:0-4719 GCA_036386715.1 Pseudoduganella sp. | reverse complement strand
GCGGGCGCGGGCGGACAGCGTCCAGGGCTGCCGTGACAGGTGCTCGCGGCAGAACGTGCGCAGCGCGGCGCGATCGCCATGCGCCGCCAGGGCGCCCTCCTCCATCCATTCCGGCATCAGTGTCAGGCTCACCTTGCGTTCCGTGCGGCCGGCCTGCCAGCGGCGCGCGAACAGGTCTTCCTCCGCCAGGTTGACGAGGGCGCCCATGCCCCGCTGCGCCGGATCGGCGCCGCGCGGACCGAGCTGGAAACGGTGATGGCCGAACGACAGGTCGGTGGCGCCGTCGACCAGCAGAACGATCTTGACACCGGGGTCGAGCTGGTTGCTGGTCGCCATGGTGCGTAAATCCTGCACGCAGGCGGCATGCAGGATCAGGCCGGGACGCAGGCGCAGCGTGTCGAACTGCCCGTGCAGCACCTGTTCGTCGGGCGGCGCGCTGTCGTTGAACGTGTAGGCCGCACCCAGCATCGCCGCACTGCGCACCAGGTCGGCCCTGGTCACATACCGTGTACTGCCGCACGCATGCGCGGGCTTTTTTCCCGTCTCAATCATTTGTTTATTTTTCGCAAACATAATTTTTGCGACAGTCTGCCACAATTCGGCCCTTCCGCAAATAAGAATCATTCTCATTGAATGGAGCATCGATGACGTTCGCAGTCCTTCGCCGCCGGCCATTGGCCGCCGCATTGCATTCCGCCCGGCCTGTCACCCTGGCCCTCGCCCTGCCTTTGGGCCTTTCTTGCGCGCTGGTCGCTCCGGTGCACGCGCAGGACGCCGAGCCGCTGCAGACCGTCGTCGTGACGGCTTCCGGGCAGGAGCAGGCGTTGCGCGACGCGCCGGCCAGCATCTCGGTGCTGACCCGCGCCGATATCGAAAAACGTCCGGTGCTCGAAGTGGCCGAACTGCTGGGCACGATCGAAGGCGTGTCGTTGTCGCGCAGCGGCAACCTGGTGCCGGGCGTGCAGCTGCGCGGACTGGGCGCGGCGTACACGCTGTTCCTCGTCGACGGCAAGCGCGTCAACTCCACCAGTGCCAGCTTTCGCGGCAACGACTACGACACCGGCTGGGTGCCCACCACCGAAATCGAACGGATCGAGGTGGTGCGCGGACCGATGTCGTCGCTGTACGGGTCGGACGCGATCGGCGGCGTGGTCAACATCATCACGCGCAAGGTCGGCAAGACATGGCGCGGCAGCGCCAGGCTCGACGCCGTGGCGCCGCGCGACGACAAGGCCGGCGACACCCGCTCGGCCAGCGTTACCGCCAGCGGCCCGCTGATCGCGGACGTGCTCGGCCTGCGCGTCTCGGCCGGCTACGACAGGCGCGAAGGCGACGGCCAGGTCAACGCACCGGTGGGCGGGGTAGCGCAGGCCGGCATGCCGCTGATCGCCAACCGGCAGTTCGGCGCCCTGCTCTCCTGGCTGCCAGCGACGGGCCAGGAAGTCAGGCTGGGGCACGACACCAGCCGGCGCGACCACGGCGGCTTCGTGCTGGAGCGCGATGCCAGTTCGCTGAGCCATACCGGCCGCTATGCCTTCGGCCGCTCCGACATCTCGCTCAACCTGGACAAGACCAGGAACCTGGTCGGCACCATCACCGGGCAGACCAACCCGAACGAGGCCCGCAACGACACCATCAACGGCAAGCTGGTGCTGCCGTGGGAAGCGGCCGGCCACACATTCACCGCGGGCGGCGAAGCGCGGCGCGAGAAGCTGCACGATCCCGCCAACGTGACGGGCCTGCCCGGCACGCCGGGCTACCGGACCGACCCGAACGTCGCCGTGCGGCAGGAAGCGCTGTTCGTGGAGGATGAAATCGTGCTGCCCGGCGAGGTGCGCGTGACGCTGGGCGAGCGCTACGACCGCCATGAACATTTCGGCGGCCATCACAGCCCGCGCGCCTACGCCGTGTGGCATGCGGCGCCGGCATGGACAGTGAAGACCGGCTGGGCGCGCGCATTCCGTGCACCCACGCTGCTGCAGGGTTCCGGCAACTGGGGCTCGGTGTCGTGCGGCAGCGCGACCGTGGGCTGCTACATCACCGGCAGTGCGGACCTGAAACCGGAGACCGGCACCAGCAAGGAGTTCGGTATCCAGTACGAACAGGGCGGCCTGGCCGGTGGCGTCACGGCGTTCCACAACAGGCTGAAGGACATGATCGACATCACCAGCCGCACGTCCGACCGCGCACTGGCGCCGTCGTATGCGAATTTCAGGGGTTTCCTGCCCGATGGCCGGCCCGTGTTCGCCTACCAGAACATCGCCAGCGTGCGCACCCGCGGTGTCGAGGCGAGCCTGCGCGCGGCACTGGGCAGCACGCTGACCGGCCGCGTCAACTACACCTATACGGATGCCAAAAACACCAGCGGCGCCAGGGCGCTGCCACTGGTGTACCGGCCGCGGGTGAACGCCAACCTGTCGCTGGACTGGCGCCCGACGGACGCATGGAGCACATCGGCCACGGCGCGCTACATCGGCGAGCAGTACCTGAATGTGCCGGCCAGCGGTACGAACCTGCTGCGCAAGGGCGGCTATGCCGTGGCGGACCTGTCCGCGGCATGGCGCGCCGGCCGGTACACCATCAGTGGCGGCGTCCTGAACATCGCCGACCGCGGCACGCAGCGCGACGTCTCGGCCGATTTCAACGAGGAAGGGCGGCGGTTGTTCCTGTCGCTGCTGGCGAGGTTCTGATGCGGCCGCTGCATGCATCGATCGCGGCATTGCCGCTGCTGTGGAGCGCCGCCCTGGCCGACCCCTTGCCTGCCGCGGCCACCACGCCTGCGACGACGGATCCGGCTGGCTCCCTGCCCCGTTTCAGCGGCGAACTGGCCGCGCAGGCACACCGGGAGCACCCGCTGCGGCTGGCCCCGGGCGATTTCGTGCAGGGCCGCCTGTCCGGCCGGGCCATGCGCCTGGTGCTGCTCGACCGCGACGGCAAGCGCGCCCGCATCCTGGCCAAGGGCCGGCGCGACGACCAGGATTTCATGTTCATCGCCGGCAACCGCGGGCCGTACACGCTGGACGTGCGCGCTCCGGTGGCGGGGTCCTATGCAATGCAATTGACGCGGCAGGTTCCGCAAGGCGCGCAAGTGGCGCCTGCAACGGTGCCGGACAGCCCGCGCCTGCGCGCCTTGCAGCAGGCGCTGGCGGCCGGCAGTACCACGCAAGCGTTCTGGCGCGAAGTAGCGGCAGGGGGCGGCCCGCTGGTCGAATCGGCCGGCGTGACGCCGGCCCTGGAGCGTGGCGAACTGCTGGTCACCTTCCTGTGGCGCGGCGCCGTGGACAACGTGCGGGTGATGGGCGCCCCGTCGGGAGACCATGACCTGCTGGTGCGGCTGGCCGGCAGCGATGTCTGGTATCGCAGCTACCGTGTGCCGGCCAGCACGCGCCTGTCGTACAGGCTTGCGCCCGACGTGCCGGACTTCGACGGCACGCCGGTGCAGCGCCGCCGCGCGATCCTGGCGACGGCGCAGCGCGACCCGCTGAATCCGCGCAGCTTCCCGGCCAGGCCGCTGGACCCCTACGACGGCGACTCGGTACTGGAACTGCCGGCGGCACCGGCACAGGAATGGGTCGAGCCGCGTGCCGGCATCGCGGCCGGCACGGTGGAAACGGTGCGGCTGGCCAGCAAGGTGCTCGGCAATGAACGCACTATCGTGCTGTACCGCTCGCACGGCTGGCAGCCCGGCGCGGCGGGCAATGCGCTGGTGGTGCTGTTCGACGCCGAAAATTTCACGGACGAGGTGCCCACGCCCGTCATCCTCGACAACCTGGTGGGCAGCGGCATGCTGCCGCCCACCGCCGCGATCCTGATCGCCAACCCGAACGGCGAAACGCGCGCGACCGAGTTGCCGCCCAATGCCGCGTTCGCGCGCTTCCTGTCCGGCGAGCTGATGCCCTGGGCCCGCGCGCGCGGCGTGCACGCCGAAGCCGCCAGCACCGTGATTGCCGGCGCCAGCTACGGCGGGCTCGCCGCCGCCCATGCCGGATTGCGGCACCCGGAACTGTTCGGCAACGTCTACAGCCAGTCCGGCTCGTTCTGGTGGTCGCCCGCTCACGAGGAACCCGAATGGCTGACGCGCGAATTCGCCACCGCGCCAAAGAAGCCGGTGCGTTTCCTGCTCGATGCGGGCCTGTACGAAACCGGCCGCGCCGGCTCGCCGGGCATCCTCGACACCACCCGGCACCTGCGCGACGTGCTGCGCGCCAGGGGCTACGACGTGTCGTACCGCGAATTCGCCGCCGGCCACGACTGGTTCCACTGGCGCGGCACGCTGGGCAACGGCCTGGTTCGCATGCTGGGCAAGCGACAGGACAGCGCCGGTGGCTGAATCGCATGCAAAGGCATTATCGGCATTGCAATGGGCGCGATCAGACATCACTGGCACTTATAATTTACGAAAAGAAACGTGATGACGATCGCGCCTGTTATGCGTTCCAGTTATCGCAGGCATGGGAAATCAAAATTGGCCATATATCTTGGGTGCGCGTAAGATTCAATCATCGCGAAGACGCAAACGCCGCAACCGACTACAGGAGCCATACCATGAACACCACGACCGCACCCCGCTTTGAAGCCGCTACCGAAACCACCTCGTTCTCCCGCCTGGTTTCCGCATTCCTCGCCGAAGTACGCCGCGCCATCGAACTGGCTGGCGCACCGTACGTGAACGGCCCGCTGCCTCCGCTGTAATTTCTCCGGCGACCGCAATCAGATGAA
>DASVVD010000735.1:0-3429 GCA_036386715.1 Pseudoduganella sp. | reverse complement strand
ATGTCGATGTCGGCCGGCTGGCGGTTGGCACGGGCCAGCGCCTCCCTGGCCGCGGCCACGCAGATCTCGGCCTGCAGCGACAGTTCCTCGTTGGCCCGCTCGGGAATGCGCGGCGCCATCCGTTTCGGATCGAGAATGCCGGCCTTGTCCATCACGTAGCGCGACTTGATGCCCGATGCCTTTTCGATGAAGCCGGTGGATGACGGTTCCAGCGCCGTGACCGTGCCCGCCTCGATGGCGGCGGCGTGTTCGGCGTTGAACAGGGCCACGTAGGCGTTGAACGCTTCCACCAGTTCTTCGTTCGAGATCGCGTGGGGTGGCGTGAACAGCCCGGTACCGCTGATAACGGCTTGTTTCATAAACAAACTTTCGAATTCGTTAAGGGCGCAAGCGCCGCTGAGGCGCTGATTCTACCGCAAGAACAGATGGGGAAACCGTGGGGGGAATGGCCGGCAGAAATGGCCGGAAGCACGGCGTAAAAAACGGCGCTCCAGGCGCCGTTGCCGTGCCGTGGTGACCCGGAACGGTTACTTCATGGCCGCCTGCACGATCGCCGATTCCGGCTTGGCCGTTTGCACCGGGAGGCCTTTCAGGTGGTTGAGGGCCTGCGCCAGCTGGAAGTCTTCGCCGCCGCCGTATTCGAGCGGCTTGCGTTTTTTCTCCAGCGCCACGATGCGCGCCTGTTCCTCGAGCTCGTCGCGGCGTTCCTTCGAGACTTCGGCTTCGCGGTCGTTCGCCAGGTGGCGGGAAAGATCCGCCTCGCGCATGCGCAATGCGTTCAGGCCGTCGCCATCGGCGTATTCGTTGACTTTCAGGTCCGGTGCGATGCCCTTGGCCTGGATGGCGCGGCCGTGCGGGGTGTAGTAGCGCGCCGTGGTCAGTTTCAGCGCCGTGTCGGCCGTGAGCTGGCGGATCGTCTGCACCGAACCCTTGCCGAACGTTTGCGTGCCGATGATGGTGGCGCGCTTGTAATCCTGCAGTGCGCCGGCCACGATCTCGGAAGCCGAAGCGGAACCCGTGTTGACCAGCACCGCCAGCGGCACGCGCTTGACGGCCTCGGGCAACCGGGCCAGCGGGTCGCTGTCGCCGCGCAGCGAGTAATACTCGGCGCGGGCATAGTAGACCTGCTTCGAATCGGTCAGCTGGCCATTGGTCGAGACCACCGCGGCATCCTTCGGCAGGAACGCCGCGGCCACGCCGACCGCGCCCTGCAGCACGCCGCCGGGATCGTTGCGCAGGTCCAGCACCATGCCCTTCAGGTTCGGATCTTGCCGGTACAGCTCGGTGATCTTGGCGGCCAGGTCGTCCACCGTGGGTTCCTGGAACTGTGCCACGCGCAGCCAGGCATAGCCCGGTTCGATGATCTTGCCCTTGATGCTTTTCTGGAGGATCTCCTCGCGCACCAGGCTGAACGTGAGCGGCTGCGGTTCATCTTCGCGCAGCACCGTCAGCGTGACCTTGCTGTGCGGCTCGCCGCGCATCTTCTTCACCGATTCGTCGAGCGACAGGCCCTTCAGCGGCATCGCATCGAGGCGGGTGATCAGGTCGCCGGGCTTGATGCCGGCGCGGTAGGCCGGCGAGTCCTCGATCGGTGCCACGATGCGGATATAGCCCCCTTCGCTCTGGGCGATTTCGATGCCCAGGCCCACGAAGCGGCCCTGCGAGCCTTCGCGCAGTTCGGCATAGGCTTTCTTGTCGAGGTAAGCCGAGTGCGGGTCGAGCGAGGCAACCATGCCGGAGATGGCTTCGGCCAGCAGTTTCTTGTCCTCGACCTGCTCGACGTAATCGGACTTGATCAGGCCGTAGACATCGGCCAGCTGGCGCAGTTCCTCCAGCGGCAAAGCAGGTTCCGCACGCTGCGCCATCGCGGAAAACTGCAGCGAAACGGCAATGCCGGCCACGGCACCCAGGCCGATGAGCCCCGCGCGGTTGAGTGTCTGTTTCAGTTTCTTGCCCACGTTGTTGCCCATGTTGTTGCCCTTCGAAACACGCCGCGCTCACTCGACCGCCGCTGGCCCAGTATAAACCTGATTTCCGGCGAATGTGGCAGCCGCTGCGGGCTGGAGCAATGGCTTTACCACGATTTACCGGCGACCCGGTTGCGGTCCTGTCGGTAGCTTGTCGCCCCGCAAACATTGCTGTTTGTTGAAGACTTGTACGACTGCGTTAATGAGGGTAAGTAAATGTAAGAATGCCGGAAGGACAGAAAGCCGCGTCCTACACTGGGCTCGTATTTCTCTCTACCCTGAAGTGGTTTTAGCCTGCGCCCCAAGCGCAGGCTTTTTTTTGCATGGAGCATTCATGAATACATTGAAGAAGGGCGCGGCCGTGCTGGCCGCCGCGCTGCTGATGGCCGGTAGCGCAGCCGCGCTGCCGATGACGGAAATGCGGGCCCAGGATTTGCTGATGATGGCGCCGGCCTTGAAGGAGTCGCTGAAGCTGAACCCCAACCAGCAAACGCTGTGGCAGCAGACCGAGAGCAGGACCCGCACGCTGCTGCGCGAACGCCAGTCGCGCACCGAAAGGATGCAGGCCGGCGCGTTGCAGGCCCTGCAGGGCAAGAACGTCGAGCTGCGCGAGCTGACAGGCGCGCTCGATGCGGAGAATGCCGCCGAGGCTGCAGAAGAAAAGCAGCTGCGCGAGTGGTGGCTGACGGTCAACGATGCACTCGACGAGAACCAGCGCGGCCTGGTCGGCGTGTTCCTTGCCGAGCAGTTGCAGCGCAAGCCGGAAGGGCCGGGCGGCGGTGGCGGCGCGCCGCGCAGTGAAGGCGGCGGCGGCGGTCATCGCGGCGGGCCGGGCGGTGGCGGCGGTGGCGGCAGTGGTGTCAGCGGCGGCATGGGCGGCCTTGGCGGCGGGATCAATATCGGCCGCTGAACCGGCGCCGCCCGCCCGGGGGTGCGCCCGGCGGCGACCTCGTGTACGCTTATGGATGGCGGCGCGCGCCGGCATGCGGCACGCGCGCCCGAACCCAGTCTCAATCCGGGAGCGAACCCCACGAAGGACCGCTCCCTTTTCCAGAAAGCGGCCACGTGAAACGACATCTTCTCTCCACCCTGGTTCTCTCGCTCTTTTGCGCCCAGGCCTTTGCGGCCGACACGGTGCCTGCCGCGGCACCCGCCTCGGGCATCGACATCGGGCACATGGACCACGGCGTACGTCCCCAGGACGATTTCTTCGAACACCTGAACGGCGGCTGGCTGAAGACGGCCGAGATCCCGGCCGACAAGGCCAGCTGGGGAGCGTTCATGCAACTGCGCGACGACACGCTGCCGCAACTGCGCGGCATCATCGAGGATTTGCAGGCCCGCAAAAACCGCCAGAAAAAGCTGCAGGGCGACGAGCAGAAGATCGCCGGCCTGTACGCCAGCTACATGGACGAGAAGAAGCTCGATGCGCTGGGCCTGCGGCCGCTGCAGGCCGAGCTGG
>DASVVD010000734.1:0-6107 GCA_036386715.1 Pseudoduganella sp. | reverse complement strand
GTGGCACCCGGCATAATCGGGCGCCCGATTTTCAGCAAACAGGCAGACCATGGACAGCGCAGCCGATACCGACCGCCTGGTGCACTGGCTGATCGACAGCATCGAACTGGAAGCCGCCGCCTTCCACGTCGGCCAGTATTGCGGCCGGTGGCGCGCTTCCACGGCCGGCCGCGGCCTGGGCAGCTTCCACCTGGTACTGCACGGCAGCTGCTGGCTGCACGTCGACGGCCGCGCGCCGCTGCGGCTCGGCCCGCGCGACGGCATTTTCCTGCTGCGCGACACGCCGCATTTCCTCAGTCCCGACCCGGATCCGCAAGCCCCGTTGCCGCCGGGCGGCATGGGGCCGCTGGCCGGACCGGGACCGGACATCACCGGCATCGCCTGTGGCTTCTTCCAGTACCGTGGCGCCCTGAGCACGCTGATCGTCGATTCCTTCCCCGAGGTGGTGGAGCTGCGCGCCGACGATGCGTCGATCCGTGCCGCCGGCACCGTGTTCGACTTGATGCTGGCCGAGGCCGGTGGCGATCCGGACCGGCCGCCGCCGCTGATCTCGCGGCTGGCCGAGCTGCTGTTCTTCTACGTGACGCGCCACGTGGCACGGCGGCATGAGGTGCTGTCCGGGCTGCTGGCGCTGGCGCGGCGGCCGGAATTCACCGCGCTGCTGGAAAGCATGATGGCCGACCCCGGCCACGACTGGTCGACCGACAACATGGCGCGCGCGGTGCACATGTCGCGCTCGAGCTTCTACAAGCACTTCGTCGACGCCAGCGGCCAGCCACCCGCCCAGTTCCTGCTGCTCCTGCGCATGAAGATCGCCGCGCAACGGCTGAACCATGGCGAGACGATCGAACGCGCCGCCGAACACGTGGGCTACCGCTCGCATGCGGCGTTTTCGCGCGCCTTCCACAAGGTGATCGGCGAGCACCCGGGCGCGTTCCGGCGCCAGCGGCGCGCCCAGGAACCGGCATCCCTCCTGAACTGAGTCGCGTGATGCAGGCCCCGATCCGGCGTAAGCCCGGCGGTAAATAAGACGCATGAGCATGAAATTGCGACGAATGCGTCTTTTCGTCCAGTAGACCTGCCCCATATAATGCCAGGTCAATCTTTTTACCGAGAGCCCATCATGTCCCGTCTCACGCTGCATACCGTCGATACCGCACCCGAAGCGAGCCGCCCGTTCGTGGAAAAGGCCCTGGCCAACAATGGCTTCCTGCCGAACCTGATCGGCGTGCTGGCCAACTCGCCGCAGGCGCTGGAAATGTACATGACGGTATCGGGCATCAACGCCAAGACCAGCCTGACGCTGGCCGAGCGCGAAGTGGTGCAGATCACCGCCGCGCGCATCCACGGTTGCGATTTCTGCGTGGCCGGCCACACCGCCGTCGCGCTGAAGAAAGCGCAACTGCCGACCGACACGGTGCGCGCGCTGCAGCAGGGCGGTGCCACCGGCGATGCGAAGCTGGATGCGGTGGCCGCCTTCGCCAAAGCCGTGATCGCCACGCGCGGCGCGGTCGACGATGCCGCGCTGCAGGCCTTCCTGGCCGCCGGCTACAACGAGCAGCAATCGCTGGAGGTAGTGCTGGGCATCGCACTGGCCACGCTGTGCAACTTCGCCAACACGCTGTCGGGCAGCGCCATCAATCCAGAACTGCAGGCCTACGCGCCCGGAGCCATCTGATGCCGGGCGGCGCACGTGCCATCGAACTGCCGGCCGCGCTGGCCGACTGGCTGGCCACCCATGCCGACGCGCTGGACACCACGCCGGCACTGGCGAGCGAGGTGGTGCCCCGGCTGGCGCAGGCGGGGTTGTTCGCCATCGGCGTGCCCGCGGCACTGGGCGGCAGCGGTGGCGACGTGCGCGATGCCATCGAAGCCATCGCCGCGGTAGCCGAACGTTCGCTGACCAGCGCCTTCGTGTTCTGGGGCCACCGTACCTTCATCGAATACGTGCTGCAAAGCCCGAACGAGCGGCTGCGCGAGCGCTGGCTGGCGCCACTGCTGCGCGGCGAGATCGGCGGCGCCACCGGCCTGTCGAACGCGATGAAGTTCCTGTCCGGGATCGAAGCGCTGCAGGTCACGGCCACGCCCGACGACGACGGCTGGCGGCTCGACGGCGGCCTGGCCTGGATCACCAACCTGCGCAAGGAAGGGTTCGTGGCGGCAGCGGCCGTGACGTCGTCTGCCGGCGCGCCGCCGGCCGTGATCGCCTTCGCCAGCGACGCCGCCGGCGTGGCGCGCAGCGACGACCTGGACCTGCTGGCGCTGCGCGCCAGCAATACCGCGGCCGTGAAACTGCACGGCGTGCGCATCGACGAGGCGGACGTGATCACCCACGACGCGCGGACCTGGCTGCCGGCCGTGCGGCCGGCCTTCCTGGGCATGCAGTGCGGCATGTCGATCGGCCTGGCGCGTGCCAGCCTGGCCGCCGCGCACCGGCTGTGCACCGCCACGCGCAGCGGCCTGCTCGGCCGCGTGGAGGATCTGCAGGGCGAACTGGCCCGCGCGGTCGAGCAACTGCAGGCCGGCGTGCATGATGGCCGCTTCAGGAGCGCCGCGGCGCCGATGTTCCGGCTGCGCATCTCGCTGGCCGAGATCGTGCAGCAGGCCGTCATGCTCGAACTGCAGGGCAGCGGCGGGCGTGCCTACCTGATGAACCACGACCGCAGCTTCGCCCGCCGCTGGCGCGAGTCGGCGTTCATCCCGATCGTCACGCCGAGCCTGACGCAGCTGCAGCTCGAACTGCAGAAGCAGGCCCCCGCCGCGGGCGCCGCATGACGGCGTCGGCGGAGCCTGTAGTCGACGTGGCGGCGAACCTGACAGCCAACCCGGCGCTCGACGCGCGCAACCTGCGTTTCGGCTACCAGGGCAAGCCGGTGGTCGACGACGTGTCGCTGGCGATCGGCAAGCGCGAAATCGTCTGCCTGCTGGGCGGCAGCGGCTGCGGCAAGTCCACGCTGCTGCGCGGCCTGGCGGGCCTGGCCGTGCCGGACGAAGGCACCGTCAGTTTCCTGGGCCAGCCGCTGCTGGCGCCCCATCCTCGCGCGGCGCTGGTATTCCAGCAACCGAGCCTGCTGCCGTGGCACGACGTGCGCGCCAACGTGGGTTTCGGCCTCGACTTCGCGCGCCAGCCGGCGATCGACCGGGCGGCGCGCGACCGCCGCATCACCGACGCGATCGAAGCGGTGGGGCTGGCCACGCACGCCCGTGCCTACCCGGCGCAACTGTCCGGCGGCCAGGCCCAGCGCGTGGCGCTGGCGCGCGCCCTGGCGCGCGAGCCGGAACTGCTGTTCGCCGACGAACCCTTCTCGGCGCTCGATGCGATCACGCGGGCGGAAATGCAGTCGCTGCTGGTCGACCTGGTGCACCGCTGGCATACCGCCGTGCTGCTGGTCACGCACGACATCGACGAAGCCATCCTCGTGGCCGACCGCATCCTGCTGCTGGCCGGCCGGCCCGGCCGCATCGCGCGCGAATGGCGCGTCGACATCCCGCGCCCTCGCGAAGATCACGGCGACGACATCGTGCGCCTGCGTTTAGACATCGTGGCCGCGCTGCGCGACGCCACCAACCCTGCCAGGATAACAACAAATGAATAACGAAAAAATCCATATCTGCGCATCGTCCGACTGCGATTGCGGCATGACGCGCCGCGACTTCCTGCGCATGTCGGCGCTGGCCACCGCCAGTGCGGCCGCGCCGCTGATGTTTGCCGGCGACGCGCGCGCCCAGGCCTTCAAGGGTGACGACCAGCCCGTCAAGATCGGCTACCTGCCGATCACCGATGCCGCGCCGCTGCTGGTGGCGCATGGCCGCAAGCTGTTCGAGGCGCAGGGCCTGAAGACCGAGGCGCCACGGCTGTTCCGCAGCTGGGCACAGATCGTCGAGGCCTTCGTGGCCGGCCAGGTGAACGTGATCCACCTGCTGTCGCCGGCCACGCTGTGGGTGCGCTACGGGTCGAAATTCCCGGCCAAGGTGGTGGCGTGGAACCACGTCAACGGTTCCGGCCTGACGGTGCTGAACGACATCAACTCGGTGGCCGACCTGGGCGGCAAGACCGTGGCGATCCCGTTCTGGTATTCGATCCACAATATCCTGCTGCAAAAACTGCTGGCGGCCCACAAGCTCACGGTGGTCACGCGCGGGCGCGGCGCCGACCTGAAGAAGAACGAGGTGAGCCTGGTCGTGATGGCGCCGTCCGAGATGGTCTCGGCGCTGGCGTCGAAATCGATCGCCGGCTACATCGTGGCCGAGCCGTTCAACGCGCTGGCGGAAACGGCCGGCGTGGGCAAGATCCTGCGCTTCTCCGGCGACGTGTGGAAGAACCATGCTTGCTGCGTGACTTTCCTGGCCGAGCGCGACCTGGCCGAGAAGCCGGAATGGTCGCAGCGCGTGACCAATGCGATCGTCAACGCGCAGCTGTGGTCGCGTTCCAACCAGGTCGAGACGGCCAAGCTGCTGTCGTCGTCGGGCCCCAACCGCTACACACCGCACCAGCTGCAGCCGCTCACGAAGGTGCTGGCGGTCACCGATTACTCGGACTACCAGAAGCGCGGCATCATCGCCCACCCGCAATGGCAGCAGCGCCGCATCGATTTCCAGCCGTTCCCGTTCGCCTCGTACACCGAGGAGATGGTGCGCGCGCTGGTGCAGACCAAGGTGGAAGGCGACAACAAGTTCCTGGCCGGGCTCGATCCGAAGTTCGTCGCACGCGACCTGGTCGACGACCGCTTCGTGCGCAAGTCGATCGCCGCCGCCGGCGGCCCGGCCGCGTTCGGCCTGCCCGCCAACCTGCTGCGCACCGAGACGGTGGCCGTTTGACGATGCTGGCAAGGATATTGCTGCCCGTCGCCGGCATCGCGCTGGCGATCGTGCTGTGGTCGTTCGGTGTGTCGGTCCTGCAAGCGCGCACGCCGATCGCCGCGGCCTTCGCGCCGCTGGCCACCGCCCACGCGTTCATCGACATGGTGCAGGGCCCGGATATCTGGGTACACGTGGCCACCAGCCTGAAGCGGGTCGGCATCGGCCTGCTGTGTGCGATCGTGGCCGGCGTGCCGCTGGGGATCCTGGTGGCGTTGTCGCGCGGCTTCGCGCAGGCCAGCACGCCGCTATTCCAGCTGCGACGCATGGTCTCGCCGCTGTCGTGGATGCCGCTGGCCGTGATGGCGCTGGGCGTCGGCGATGCGCCCGTGTACTTCCTGCTGGCCTTCGCCGCCACCTGGCCGCTGATGCTGAACACGGTGGCCGGCGTGGCGCAGCTCGATCCGAACTGGATGCTGCTGGCGCGCAGCCTGTCGGCCACGCGCTTCGAGATCGTCTGGCGCGTGGTCCTGCCGGGCATCACCGCGCACATCCTCACCGGCGTGCGCCTGGCCATCGGCATCATCTGGATCGTGCTGGTGCCGGCCGAGATGCTGGGCGTGTCGGCCGGCCTCGGCTACTTCATCCTCGACACGCGCGACCGGCTCGCCTATTCCGAGCTGACCGCGGCGATCATCCTGATCGGCCTGCTCGGCTACGCGCTCGACTACCTGGCCCGCGCCGCGCATGCCCGCTGGCTGCATGTCAAGCCCGCCACGCAGGGCTGAGCTTCGCTGCAGAGGCTGTGTCATGGTGCCAGGCACCAAGACACAGCCTCAGCCGTGTGCCACGGCAGTTCGATTGCGATAGAGCAGCAGCCTGAAAACGTTGTCACAACATTGAGAGGAGTTGGGGATGACCGTGCATCTGGATCGACGTGGTTTTGTTCTTGCCGCCGCGGTCGTCACCCTGCATGCAAGGCGAACCCGCTGGCGCGCCGGTTTGTCCGGTTCCTGAGAACGCCCCGTGCGCAGGCCATCCTGGTTCCCAGGGGGCACGAAGCCGCCGCCGGGCAGTGTGGATGTTCGCTAGCTCGCGATGCAATGGCCGTGCCGCAGGGATCGCGCACTACCGGGGCAATGGTCACCGGCTGGCAAGGACTTCGCCGAGCGACCTGGCCTCGGGCGCCCAGGCCTGCATTCCCCAGCCCGCGCCGGTGACCGCCAGCGTGGTCAGGAAGAAGGGCAGAAGGGTGCGTTTCAGCGCGGCGCGCATCCAGTGCCGGGGGCCCATGACGCGAAGCCGCCGAT
>DASVVD010000733.1:0-1838 GCA_036386715.1 Pseudoduganella sp. | reverse complement strand
ACCTTCGGCATCGATGTCACCACCGGGATCGCGGCGCTGGGCATCGGCGGTATCGCGCTGGCGCTGGGTGCCCAGAAGACGGTGGAGAACCTGGTCGGCAGCGTGACGGTGATTGCCGACCGCCCCTTGCAGGTCGGCGATTTCGTCAAGGTCGGCGACGTGGTCGGCACCGTCGAGGACGTGGGCATCCGCTCGACCCGCATTCGCACCGGCGAACGCACCGTGGTGACCAT
Organism: Pseudoduganella sp.; assembly: GCA_036386715.1. Lineage (GTDB taxonomy): Bacteria > Pseudomonadota > Gammaproteobacteria > Burkholderiales > Burkholderiaceae_D > Rugamonas. Next base: position 1,605 of record DASVVD010000733.1, on the reverse strand, counting down.
TCCCAACGGCGACCTGTCGGCGCGCCAGATCGAGAACTTCGCGGACCGCGACCGTTTCCTGTTCAACCCGGTGATCGCGGTGGACCATGCCACGCCGTCGGCCAAGCTGAAGGAAGCCATCGCCATCGTCCAGCAGGTGCTCGCCGAAGAGGAACATATCGCCGAGGGCGCCCGGGCGCGGCTGGGCAGCATCGGCGAGCGCTCGTTCAACATCGAGGTGTACGGCTACATCGACGTGCGCGAATTCGACGCCCAGGTGATCATCCGCGAAGCACTGCTGCTGGCCATCTACGAACGCCTCGAAGCGGCGGGGATCGGCCTGGCTTCCTCCGGCCAGACCCTGGTGTTCGCCCCGCAGCGCGAGGTACGGGACGGCGAGCGGGCGGCGATCGGGGAAGAACCGGCAGTAATGCACCGGTAACGGTGGCCGGGGGAGGGCGGGCGTTCCCTGTCCGGCATGCCTGCACACATGGGCATGCGGGGTGCGCCGCGAACCGCTTCGACTACCGTTGCACGCAACCCTGGCCGGCTGGCCGTGCCGCGGCGCGGTCATTGCTGGCGGGCGGTTCGCAGCGCATCAGCGGATAGGGATTGATCGCGCCGCCGATGTCGTACACGCCGTAGTGCAGGTGCGGCGGCGTGCCTTGTGCGTTGCCGGAATTGCCGACGTAACCCAGCACCCGGCCAGCCTGGATGCGCATGCCCGCCGCCACGTCCGCATAGCGCTCGAGGTGGGCGTAGTAATGACGCTGGCCTCCCGGCCCCATCACCCACACCACCAGGCCGCCCAGACGATTGGTGCCGACCTGCGTGACGATGCCCTCGGTACTCGAGAGCACGGGGGTACCGCGCTTTGCAAAGATATCGATGCCTTCGTGCCTGCGGCCCTCGCTGCGTGCGCCGCCCCAGGTGTCATGCAGCGCACGTGCCCGCACGCCCTCGACCGGCACCGGAAGCATCCGCGGCCGCGGCATGGACACCAGGCGCATCGGGTAAAGGACCCGTTCGATGGTGGGCGCCAGCAGTTCGTAGCCCAGCATGAGGACAACGGCCACCACCAGGGCCTTCAGGAACACGCGCATGCCGTCTCCGTACGCCAGTCAATGCGGCAAGCCATGCGTCTCCAGCAAAAAGGCCTCCCTGCGGGAGGCCTCATGTGGCCGGGTAGCATCGCCCGATCCGGATCATCATTTCTTGTCGGCAGCCTTCGCCTTCGGCGCCTCGCGCACCTGCGGCGCCTTCTCCGCCTCCCGGATCGCCGCGGCGCAGTTCGTGTCGGGCACCTTCGTCACGTTCACCAGCGGCAGCACGGCGGCCAGCGGCGACACGGCGGCCAGCGCCACGGCGGCCCCCGCCTTCAGTGCCAGCGGGCCCTTGTAAGGTCCGACGTCCGGATCGGCGAAGGTGCCCTTGGCATACAGCGGCGTGCGCAGCGAGAAGATGCGGGTGCCCTTGGTTTTCGGCCGCACGTCGAGATTGAGCTGCTCCTGGGCCAGGTCCACGTAACCGGAAACGTCGATCACGGCATCGTCCGTATCGAGCACGAAGCGCTCCACGTTCGCGCGGCCATTGCGCACGCCAGCCTCGGCGGCCAGGCAGTTCATG
>DASVVD010000732.1:0-5776 GCA_036386715.1 Pseudoduganella sp. | reverse complement strand
CGCAATTGCTCCGCACCTATGCCGGGCTTCCCGAAAGCGACGATGCCGCGCGCGATCGCTTTGCGTCCTGGCTGCCCTATCTCGCTTTCATGCCGTACGAAGAACTGTTCAGGTTGAAAGGGAAACGACTTGGCTTCGTGCTCGAAGCCATGCCGCAATCGGGCGCGGATCAGTCCATGGTCGAGGTGCTGAGCAGCCTCTACGCCAACTGCAAGGCCGGCACAGGTATTCAGATCAGCCTGTTTGGTTCGCCCCATATCCACGATCAGTTGCTTGAATATGCCAGCCTGCGGCCAGAAGACTCCGATCAGTTTTCGAAATCATGCGTGGCCGGGCGCCCGGTGCGCAACGATAACCTGTATCGGCGCTTGGTGCGCCACCGATTCATGTACCTGCAGAAAGGATCGCTGGAATCGCTCACGCATGGCTACCACTGCGGCGTGCGTAATTTTCGCCTCCTGATCAGCGTGAACGCGCCAGGAACGCCCGATGACCGTGGACGATGCGACGACATCCTGTTCGTGCGTGACGCCATGGCGGCGACCCTCAGGGCCGCCTCGCTGCCCACCCATGTCTGCAATGCGAACGACCTGATCAACTGGTGTGCCACATTCACCAATCCCGACCGCATCTTTCATCAGTGCGACGAGGCGCAATGTCACGACCAGGGAAGGGAAATCCGCGATCAGATCGTGGACTTCGACACCATGCAGGATCCAATGCCGGACAGGCTGCGATTCACGAAAGCCGGCACCGCCGACACAATGGATGCCTGCTTTTTCTCGGTCAAGTCCTACCCGAAAAATTTCCCGCTGTGGCGCATGGGATCGCTGATCGGTGACGTGATGCAGCCTGCGCTGCAGTTCGATTGTCCGTTCCTCATCACGCTCGGTGTGCACATCCTCGATGCCAATACAGTCCGGACCGCGATTACGGGCAACCACGTGCGCGCTACCCAGAATGCCGAAAGCAAGCTTGCGAAGATCATGCCCGATGTCGAACGCAAGCGCCAGGACTGGCGGGCCGCGGCGGACGCCAGCGATGAAGGGGGTTCACTGGTCTCCATGTACCACCAACTGGCGCTGTTCGCGCGGCCGGACAACATGACCTCTGCGAGCGAGACGGCCAAAGCGATCTGGCGCGCCCGTGGATTCACGCTCAATGGCGACATCTACATGCACCGCCAGGCACTGCTGGCCAGCCTTCCCATGACGCTGTCGCCGGCATTCCACGGCGACCTGAAACGGATGCGGCGCGTGTCACGTAAGTTCATGCTCAATGCCGTTCATCTCGCCCCACTGATCGCGGAATGGCGTGGCACCTCCACGCCCGTGATGGTCGGCGCGGGCCGCCGTGGCCAGCTCGTCACGCTCGACCTGTTCGACAACGAACAAGGAAATGCCAATGCCGCGATCGCGGGAACCTCGGGGTCCGGCAAATCCACCCTGCTCCAGGAAATGGCCGCCGCCTACCTGTCGATCGGAGCGCAAGTGAGTTTCCTGGACCTGGGCAGATCCGCCGAGAAGCTGTGTCGAAAAGCGGGCGGCTGCTTCGTTGAATTCGGGCCCGACTCAACGCCCAACCTGAACCCGTTCAGCCGCGTCAACGACATCCATGAAGACATGGACATGCTGGTGCCGGCAATTGCCAAGATGTGCTCGCGCACACGCGCCCTGGATGAAGTGCAGTACAAGGCCATTTCCAAGACCATCCTGACCCACTGGCAGGAATACGGCCAGGAGATGACGGTTACCGCCCTGCGCGACAGCTTCGTCACAGGATCGATCCCTGAACTCGGACTTAAAAACGACCAACGGATCCGCGACCTGGCGATCATGCTGAACCCGTTCTCGCGCGGCGGTCAATATGAACGATTTTTCGAAGGACGCAACAACATTGACCTGACCAATCCGTTCGTTGTGATCGAAACCGAATGGCTGAAACGAAAACCCGACCTGCAGGTCGTGGCCAGCATCCTGCTGCTGTACCAGATCACTGGCCAGATGTACCTGACGCGGGATTCCAAGAAGCTCCTGATCGTTGACGAACTGAAGCAGCAACTTGCTGATACCGGGCAGGACGACCCAGTGCTCGCCGCCGTGCTGGAAGAAGCATCCCGCCGGGCGCGCAAATACGGCGGCGCCCTGGTAACGGCGACGCAGGACGGTGACGACTACTACAGTTCCGTCCAGATGGAAGCCGCGTTCAAGTGTGCCGACTGGATCTTTCTCCTCCGTCAAAAGCCCGAATCGATCAATCTGCTGGCGGAGAAGAAGCGCTTGTGTATCGACGAAGCCAAGAAGCGGCTGCTCAATTCGCTGCACAAGGAAGACGGAGTCTATTCCGAGATGTATGTGTCGTCGCCAGTCGGTGAAGGAATCATGCGCCTCATCCTCGACCCGGCGACTCACCTGCTCTTCTCCAACAAGCTCGATGACAACAAGCCGATCGACGCGCTGCGGGCACAGGGATTTTCCATCGACGAGGCCATTGCGCGCGTGCTGGAACAGCGGGGCCTGCGGTCATGAAGGCGCTCGCCCTTCAATTGCTGCTCGCAGCGCTGGCCAGCGCGGCAACGCTGGGAGCTTACGATAGGCTGGTTGCGCGCCCTGCCCGCACGGTCGGCGTGGTCGACTCGCTTTCGGTGCTCCGGCTGGAAGAACAGCGCCTGGCTGGCCTGATGGTGGGTGACATGTCGACGGAGCAGAAAGAGCGAGTTGCCATGCAGGCACGCGCATTCTCACGTGAGTTCCCACAGGCGCTGGAACAGATCGCCATCGACTGCGGCTGCCTCGTCGTCGATCGCAGTGCCGTCATCGGCACGCCGCCGCACATGGTCGACCTGACACCCGAACTGAAACGGAGGATGCAATGATGATGCTGATGCGCTCCTGCCTCGCGCATGCGTGGCGCAGCTGGTATATCTACCTGGCCCTGATCGTCATCTGGTTCATCGCGGTCATGCGTGTGCTTGTCGATCCGACCCCGTGGTTGCCGATCCTGTTCAATATCACGCCCAGCCTGCCGTACCACTTCGTGATCGTGGACTATGCCGCCAATGAACTGCGCCGCGGCGACTACATCGTCTATGCCTTCGAGGGCGCCGCCGTGCGGCAGTTTCCAGGCATGCGTCGCCAGCCGCTCTTCAAGCGGATTGCCGGCGTGGCGGGCGACGTAGTGTCGGTGACGGAGCGTCACGTGTATGTCAACGGTCTCAATGTCGGGTATGCAAAGACACACACGATGACCCGCCTGCCGCTGGCGCCCATCGGCCCGACGGTTATCCCGCGCGACCATTTCTACGTTGCGGGCCAGAGTCCTGACAGTTTCGACTCGCGCTATGCGATCAGCGGCCTGGTGGCGCGGCGCCAGATCCTGGGCCGCGTGAAGCCCCTGTGGTGAGTGCGCCATGTTCTCCTTCACCCTACTTCCAGCCTGTTTGGCCGTCGCGGCAGGTCGTACTACCCGGGCGGCGATGATCGTCTGGCTTGCTGCCGTTCCAGCCCGTGGCATGGCCACTGACCTTGGCAGCTTGGGGCCGACGTATGCGGTTGCGGAACAGAGTTTCCTGGCGATGATCGACGAGAAGCTCCGTGCACGGGCAGCATCGGGCGAACTGACGCGTCTGATGGAGCGGGCGACAGGCAGTGCCCGCGCCACGATCTCCACGCCAAAGCCCGTGCCGGGCGTATCAACCTGCACCAGGGCACGCAGCTTTTTCTTCGATCCATCGATCGTCCTGTCGGAAAACATTGTCGACTCCGAAGGCCGTCTGCTCTTTGCGGCTGGTACCCGGAAAAATCCGCTTGACGTCGTTTCCCTGTCGCGCTCGCTGCTGTTCTTCGACGCCCGGGATGCCCGCCAGCGAAGCACGGCACAGCGGCTTCTAAAGGAGCGCAACGAGCGCATAAAGCTCATCCTCACCGGTGGCTCTTATCTCGACCTGATGCGGCAGTGGCGCAAACCAGTCTTCTATGACCAGCAAGGGCTGCTGACTCGGCGCCTAGGAATCAGGCAGGTCCCTGCCCTGGTAACGCAGGAAGGACAGCGACTGCGTATCGATGAAATGGAGGTGACGCCATGAGGCTCTTGGCGACATTGCTGGCATGGGCCAGCCTCGCGGTGCCGTGCATTGCCGCAGGGCCAGGCATGGCTTCAACCACGTGCGTAGGAAAATTCCCCAATCCGGTCACGGACATCTGCTGGAGCTGCATCCTGCCGATTTCCCTGGGCAGCGTGACAATGTCCAATCTCGGCGGGCAGGAGGATACGAGGAATCCGGCCAATCCTGTATGCAGTTGCGGAGTGAACCCCGTCGTGGGCCTATCGATTGGGTTCTGGGAGCCAGCGCGGCATGTCGAGGTGGTGCGCAGGCCTTTCTGCCTCGTATCGCTCGGCGGGCTGGACCTCAACCCGGGCATTGCCGCCCCAGAAGCCGCGCGCACGCCCGACGCGAGCGGGAACGCCAGCGGCTTCTACCAGGCGCACTTCTATGTAAATCCGGTGATGTACTGGCTGAAAGTCATCGCCGATTTCCCCTGCCTGGAACCGGGCAGCTTCGACCTTGCCTACCTGACCGAAGTCGATCCGCTCTGGAATGACGACGAGCTGACATTGATCCTCAACCCGGAGGCCATCCTCTTCGCCAATCCGGTAGCACAGGCAGCATGCGCAGCCGACTGCGTTGCGGCAACGGCCGGCTTCCCCAGGCCGGAACTGTTCTGGTGCGCAGGATGCCAGGGGGCGCTGCTGCCGCTCGACGGCAACGCCCGCGTGCACATGGGCGGCGTGCGCACGGCAGAACTGATGACCCAGCGCCTCACTGCCAAGATGCACCGGGAACTGCTGGCATGGGGCTGGCACGGCGAAAAGGGAATGTGCGGCCCCTATTTTCTGCCGGTGATGGACAAGACCGCCTACAAGACGCAGCTCACCTATCCCATCCCGAACACGGACAAGATCGGTGGCAAGTGCTGCAATCCACTGGGCAGGACGTCGGCGCTCTGGGGCGCGGCCAAGGAGTATCCCGTCAAAGGCGAGGACTTCGCTTTCATGCTCTTTCGGAAGAGGAACTGCTGTGTTGGCTATTGACTGCATTTTTGCCCGGCCGGCGCATACCGTCGCCCTGCTCGCGGCGCTCGGTGCCGAGTGCTTCGCCTGTGGCCCCGCCGCTGCACAGCCCCCAGCGCCAGCGATGCCGCGCCTGGACAACCTGCCCGCGCCCGCAACCGCGCAGGCAGCCGACATTGCCGCGATTGCCAGCGGCTACGAGGCGCAGGCCAGATCGCGCGGGATCAGTACACCGTCTTCGCCTAACGTGTTGATCATGGTGAGTTTCTCAATGCCGCCAACGTCGCTGGTACGGCTTGCCGACCAGGCCCGGCGAGGTGGCGGCGTACTCGTGCTGAACGGCCTGAAGGACGGTTCGCTGACAGCGACGGCACGCGCCGTGCACCAGGTCTTCGGCAAGCAGGGGGCACCGCTGCAAATCGACCCTCGTGCATTCTCACGCTATGCGGTCAGGGCAGTGCCAACCTTTGTTCTTCTCGGTCCTGATTCGAGAGCACAACCCTGCTCAGGAGACGCGTGCGCTGCTGCGGGCTTTGCCAAGGCGAGTGGCGATGTCACGCTGGACTACGCACTAGAGCAGATCGCCGGCGCCCACCCCGCGTGGCAACCGGCTGCGCAGGCCATTCTTCGTCGCCTGAGGAATTGACATGCGCCGCCTCGTCGTGCTCGTCTGCCTGGCCAGCATGGTGTCGAGTCAATACGCCAC
>DASVVD010000731.1:0-4045 GCA_036386715.1 Pseudoduganella sp. | reverse complement strand
GCCTGCACCGCGTGGCCTCGGGGCTGGACGACATGTTGCGCCTGTTGCAATGCGGCGGTGGTCCCTGCGCCATCGCCACCCCGCGCCACCGCACGCTGCGGGCGGCGCTGGACTGGAGCTACGTGCTGCTGCCCGCCACCGCGCAGGCGGCGCTGCGCCGCCTGGCCGCGCTGGCCTCCTGGTTTACACTGGAACAGGCGGTCGCCCTGCTGCAGCCCGACCAGTCGCCGTACGACACGATCGACAGCCTGGCGGTGCTGGCGGCACATTCGCTGATCGCCGTCGCCCATGGCAGGGAAGCACGTTTCCGTCTCCTGGCGACAACACGCGCCTACGCACAGTCGCTCCAGAATGCCTGATCGGTTTGCGGCCGAATGCTCTCCGATCCGGTTCAAATGATCAATAAATTGCGTGTTTTGCGCAGCGGCTGCGCATGAGATACCAAAAATGATATTAATAATTGGTAAAATTTGATTGGATCGGATTCAAAGTCCCGCCTAAGATCGGTGCAGGCCAGCAGCTCATCCTGCCGGCCTTTCGTGCAATAACCATAACAAGCAAAGAGACGTCGGAGACCATGAAGCACATCTCCCCAGGCATCGCCATGCCCGGTTCCACTTCTTCCATCCCGAACGTCCATCGCATCGTTGCCGGCCGCCGCGCCGGCACGGTCCGTCCATTGGTCCGCGCAGGCGTTGCGCGGTAGAAGCAATACCGATGTCGCAGGCTGGCATCACCGGGCTGCGCGCTTCATGCGCGCGCAGCCCAATTGAAGAGGAAGACATGGAGACTCAAAAACTGTCCACGCTGGAAAAGGTTGGCTTCGGCGCCGGCGACATGGCATTGAACGTGGTGATCTCGTCGATGATGCTGATCATTACTTTCTTCTATACCGACATCTACGGCCTGCACGTCGAGGACCTGGCGATGCTGCTGCTGGCCGTGAAGTTCATCGGCGCGCTGTCCGACCTGGCGATGGGCCAGATCACCGACCGCTTCACCAACAAGTGGGGCCGCTACCGGCCCTGGTTCCTGTTCCTGGCCGTGCCCTACGGGATATCGGTGTTCTTCGTCTTCATGACGCCGGACTTCGCGTATGACGCCAAGCTGCTGTGGGCCTATTCGACCTATATCCTGATGACGGTGATGACGTCCGGCGTGGGCGTGTCGTACATTTCCCTGCCGAGCGCGCTGACCGCCGACCCACAGGAACGCCTGTCCGCCAACGGCTACCGGCTGTTCTTCGCCAAGATCGGCGCCTTCATGGTGACGATCATCGTGCCGATCCTGGCCGAACGCTGGGGCAACGGCAATCCGGCCGCCGGCTACCAGGCTGCGATGGCCGTGATGGCGCTGATGGGCGTGCTGCTGTTCCTGTTCTGCTTCTTCACCACCACCGAGCGCGTGCGCCACGTGGTGGAGCGCCAGACGCTGGCGGCGCAGCTGAAGGTGCTGCTCAAGAACGACCAGTGGCTGCTGCTGTGCGGCGCCTGCCTGACCGGCACCATCGGCTACGTGATCCGCGGCTCGGTGGCGATCTACTACGCCAAGTACTACCTGGGCGGCGATGCCGCCGTGGTGTCGGCATTCCTGTCCACCGGCGTGGCGGCGGCGATCATCTCGATGGTGGCCTCCACCTGGATCACCAAGACGTACTGCAAGGTCAAGCTGTTCCGCAATTCGCAGGTGCTGGTGGCGCTGATCAGCGTGGCGATCTACGTGCTCGTCAAGCCGGGCGACATGGTGCTCGCCTTCGTCCTGTACTTCCTGCTGTCGTTCATCGTCGACCTGCACGCGCCGGTGTTCTGGTCGGCCATCGCCGAGACCATCGACTACGGCCATGTCAAGACCGGCAAGCGGGTGTCCGGCTTTGCGTTCGGCGGCATCTCGGTCTGCCAGAAGGCCGGCATGGGCATCGCCGGCGCGCTGGTGGGCGGCCTGTTCACCTATTTCCACTACGTGCCGAATGCCGCGCAATCGACGCATGCGCTGAACGGCATCGCGCTGATGCTCACCGTGATTCCCGGCTTCTTCCACCTGCTGATGGGGCTCTTCATGTTCAAGTACCGCATCAGCGATTCCTATTATGTCGAGCTGAAGGCCGACATGAACAAGCGCGGCTACGTCGCCGCCTGATTATCGAACGAACCTGGTAACAGATATGACCATGCAAAACGCCGAAACCTCCGCTGTCGAGAAACTGTCTCCGCTGATCCTGCAGCGCGCCGATCCGCACATCTACCGGCACAGCGACGGCTACTACTACTTCACCGCCTCGGTGCCGCAATACGACCGAATCGAGATCCGCCGCGCCACCACGATCGCCGGCCTGGCCGACGCCACGCCGAAGGATGTCTGGCGCAAGCCCGACAGTGGTCCGTACAGCGAACTGCTGTGGGCACCGGAACTGCATTTCAACGAAGGCGCCTGGTATGTCTACTTTGCCGCCGCGCCGAGCCGCGACATCAAGGACGACCTGTTCCAGCACCGCATGTACTGCGTGCGCAACCAGAACGCCAACCCCCTGGACGGCGACTGGGAGTTCATGGGCCAGATCGACACCGGCATCGACAGCTTCTGCCTCGACGCCACCACCTTCACGCACAAGGGCCAGCTGTACTACCTGTGGGCGCAGAAGGACAAGGCCATTCGCGGCAACTCCAACCTGTATATCGCGCCGATGAGCAATCCATGGACGATCGCGGGCAAGCCGGTCATGCTGAGCAAGCCCGAGTATGACTGGGAGATCGAGCGCTTCTGGGTCAACGAGGGCCCGTCGGTGGTCAAGCGCAACGGCAGGATCTTCATCTCGTATTCGGCCAGCGGCACCGGTATCGAATACGCCATGGGCCTGCTGTGGGCCGACGAGAATGCCGACCTGCTCGATCCGGCGTCGTGGACGAAATCGCCGGAACCGGTGCTGCAAAGCTGCCTGGAACACGGCATCTACGGACCGGGCCACAATTCGTTCACCGTCTCCGAAGACGGCGAAGGCGTGATGCTGGTGTACCACGCGCGCACCTACACGGAAATCATCGGCGATCCGCTGTGGAATCCGGACCGCCATACCTTCGTCAAGCCGCTGCGCTGGGACGACCAGGGCATGCCGGTGTTCGGCCGCCCTTCGATTGCCTGAGCGGCCGGGCCGGTGGCCGGCCTGTTCCACCTGCCGGCCGGGCTTTCCGTCCAGGCATGCATCAGCGATTGCCGTGATGTGACCGACGACATGCAAGGGAGAGACCGTGTGGCAGGCTGGATTTCTGGAAAGGGAGAATGACGTGGGCGACATCCTGGAGCCACTGATCGAGCAGCGCGCCGCCCCGTTCATCTGCCGCCATACGGACGGCTATTACTACTTCACCGCTTCGGTGCCGCAGTATGACCGCATCGAACTGCGCCGCGCGAAGACGATCGAAGGCCTGGCCTCGGCGCAGACGCGCAGCGTATGGCGCAAGCCCGCCAGCGGCCCGTGCTCGGCGCTGATATGGGCGCCGGAAATCCATTTCAATGCGGGGGCCTGGTATGTGTACTTCGCCGCCGCGCCGTCGCGCGAGATCAAGGCCAGGCTGTTCCAGCACCGCATGTACGCGCTGCGCAACACCAATGCCAATCCGCTGGAAGGCGAGTGGGAATCCATGGGCCAGGTCGATACCGGCATCGACACCTTCTGCCTGGACGCTACCACGTTCACGCACAACGGCCAGCTATACTACGTGTGGGCGCAGAAGCACGACGACATGGACGGCAACTCGAACCTGTACATCGCGCCGATGAAGACGCCGTGGCAGATCGGGGGCAGGCCGGTCATGCTGAGCAAGCCGGAATTCGAGTGGGAATGCCGCGGCTTCCCCGTCAATGAAGGCCCGTCGGTGCTGAAGAAGAACGGCAGGATCTTCATCAGCTACTCGGCCAGCGCCACCGACGAGAACTACGCGATCGGCCTGCTGTGGGCCGACGAGCATGCCGACCTGCTCGACCCGGCAGCGTGGACCAAGTCGGCCGAGCCGGTGCTGCAGACCTGCTTCGAGCACAAGATCTACGGTCC
>DASVVD010000730.1:0-8268 GCA_036386715.1 Pseudoduganella sp. | reverse complement strand
TTGCGCAGGTGACCAACCCGCCGATCGACCCGATCCGCGAGAGCATGGTGATGTCGCTGGTGTCCTTCATCGGTCCGAAGCCGAACCTGCTGGACACCAACAACGTCAACCCGCCGATGCGCCTCGAAGTGTCGCAGCCGGTGCTGTCGTTCGACGACATGACGCGCCTGCGCCACATCAGCGGCCACACCGGCGGCAAGTTCAAGTCGTACGAACTGTCGATCTGCTACCCGCTGGCATGGGGCAAGGAAGGCGTGGAAGCGTCGCTGGCCTCGCTGTGCGCGGAAGCCGTCGATGCGATCAAGTCGGGCCACAATATCCTGATCGTGTCCGACCGCGCCGTGTGCGCCGACCGCGTGGCGATCCCGGCACTGCTGGCAACGTCGGCGATCCACCAGCACCTGGTCAGCAAGGGCCTGCGCGCCTCGACCGGCCTGGTCGTCGAAACCGGTTCGGCGCGTGAAACGCACCACTTCGCGCTGCTGGCCGGCTACGGCGCCGAAGCCGTGCACCCGTACCTGGCGATGGAAACGCTGGCCGAAATGGCCCATGCGATGCCGGGCGACCTGACGCCGGAGCAGGCGCTGTACAACTACACGAAAGCCGTCGGCAAGGGCCTGATGAAGGTGATGTCGAAGATGGGCATCTCCACCTACATGTCGTACTGCGGCGCGCAGATCTTCGAGGCGGTGGGCCTGAACAAGGCGGTGGTCAACAAGTACTTCAAGGGCACCGCCTCGAACGTCCAGGGCATCGGCCTGTTCGAGATCGCCGACGAAGCGCTGCGCCTGCATAACCTGGCGTTCGGCAACGACCCGACCCTGGCCGAGTCGCTCGACGCCGGCGGCGAATACGCCTACCGCGTGCGCGGCGAAGACCACCTGTGGACGCCGGATGCGATCGCCAAGCTGCAGCACTCGACCCGTGCCAACAACTTCAACACCTATAAAGAGTACGCGCAGATCATCAACGACCAGAGCCGCCGCCACCTGACGCTGCGCGGCCTGTTCGAATTCAAGATCGATCCGAGCAAGGCGATCCCGCTGGAAGAAGTGGAATCGGCCAAGGAAATCGTCAAGCGTTTCGCCACCGGCGCGATGTCGATGGGTTCCATCTCGACCGAAGCGCACGCCACGCTGGCAATCGCGATGAACCGCATCGGCGGCAAGTCGAACACCGGCGAAGGCGGCGAGGATCCGAACCGCTTCAAGGCCGAACTGAAGGGCATTCCGATCAAGCAGGGTGCCACGATGGCGGACGTCATCGGCAAGGACCAGGTAGTGGTCGACATCCCGCTGCAGGCAGGCGATTCGCTGCGCTCGAAGATCAAGCAGGTGGCTTCCGGCCGCTTCGGCGTGACGGCGGAATACCTCAATTCCGCGGACCAGATCCAGATCAAGATGGCGCAGGGCGCCAAGCCGGGCGAGGGCGGCCAGCTGCCGGGCCACAAGGTGTCGGGCTATATCGCCACGCTGCGCTTCGCCGTGCCGGGCGTGGGCCTGATCTCGCCGCCGCCGCACCACGACATCTACTCGATCGAAGACCTGGCGCAGCTGATCCACGACCTGAAGAACGTGAACCCGCGCGCTTCGATCTCGGTGAAGCTGGTGTCGGAAGTGGGCATCGGTACCGTGGCTGCCGGCGTGTCGAAAGCCAAGGCGGACCACGTGGTGGTGGCCGGCCATGACGGCGGCACCGGCGCCTCGCCGCTGTCGTCGGTCAAGCACGCCGGCACGCCTTGGGAACTCGGCCTGGCCGAAACCCAGCAGACGCTGGTGCTGAACGGCCTGCGCAACCGTATCCGCGTGCAGGCCGACGGCCAGATGCGCACCGGCCGCGACGTGGTCATCGCCGCGCTGCTGGGCGCCGACGAAATCGGCTTCGCCACCGCGCCGCTGGTGGTCGAAGGCTGCATCATGATGCGCAAGTGCCACCTGAACACCTGCCCGGTGGGCGTGGCCACGCAGGATCCCGTGCTGCGCGCCAAGTTCCAGGGCAAGCCGGAACACGTGGTCAACTACTTCTTCTTCGTGGCCGAGGAAGCGCGTCAACTGATGGCGCAGCTGGGCATCCGCACGTATGACGAACTGATCGGCCGCTCCGACCTGCTCGACAAGTCGAAGGCGATCACGCACTGGAAGGCGGCGGGCCTGGACTTCTCGGCGATTTTCTACCAGCCGATGGTGGACCAGGGCCTGTGCATGTACCACAACGACGAGCAGGAACACGGCCTGGAAAACGCGCTCGATCACAAGCTGATCGCGCAGGCCAAGGCAGCGCTGGAGAAGGGCGAGCGCGTCTCGTTCATCTCGCCGGTGAAGAACCGCAACCGCACCGTCGGCACCATGCTGTCGGGTGAAGTGGCGGCGCGCTACGGCCATGCCGGCCTGCCGGACGACACGATCCACATCCAGCTGCAAGGCACCGCCGGCCAGTCGGCCTGCGCCTTCCTGGCACATGGCATCACGATCGACCTGGTCGGTGAAGGCAACGACTACGTGGGCAAGGGCCTGTCGGGCGGCCGCATCATCGTGCGTCCGAACACCGAGTTCCGCGGCTGGGCTGTCAACAACATCATCATCGGCAACACGGTGCTGTACGGCGCGATCGCCGGTGAAGCCTTCTTCAACGGCGTTGCCGGCGAGCGTTTCGCGGTGCGTAACTCGGGCGCCACGGCGGTGGTCGAAGGCACCGGCGACCATGGTTGCGAATACATGACCGGCGGCACCGTGGTCGTGCTGGGCGGCACCGGCCGCAACTTCGCGGCAGGCATGTCGGGCGGTATCGCCTACGTGTACGACCCGGACGGCGATTTCGAGAAGCGCTGCAACCTGTCGATGGTGAGCCTGGAAGACGTGCTGCCGGCTTCCGAGCACGACGACAAGTCGACCTGGCACGCGCAGCACCGCAACGGCACGCCGGAGACGGATGAAGCGATCCTGAAGCGCCTGATCGAACGCCACTTCAAGCACACGGGCAGCACCCGCGCCCGCCTGTTGCTGGACAACTGGGCCGAAAGCCGTGGCAAGTTCGTGAAAGTGTTCCCGAACGAATACAAGCGCGCTCTGATCGAGCTGGCCGACAATGCCGCGATCGAAGCGGAAACCCAGGCGATCGCCGCTTAAGGAAAGATAGAGAAAATGGGAAAAATCACCGGTTTCATGGAATTCCAGCGCCAGGACGAAAGCTACCTGGCCCCGGAATCGCGCCTGAAAAACTATAAAGAGTTCGTGCTCAAGCTCACGGACGACCAGGCCAAGGTGCAGGGCGCACGCTGCATGGATTGCGGCATCCCGTTCTGCAACACGGGCTGCCCGGTCAACAACATCATCCCGGACTGGAACGACCTGGTGTACCGCCACCACTACCGCCAGGCGCTCGATGTGCTGCACCAGACGAATAATTTCCCGGAATTCACCGGCCGTATCTGCCCGGCGCCGTGCGAAAGCGCCTGTACGCTGGGCATCAACGACGACCCGGTGGGCATCAAGTCGATCGAGCACAAGATCATCGACGAAGGCTGGGAACACGGCTGGGTCAAGCCGCAGCCGGCCGACCACAAGACCGGCAAGACCGTGGCGATCATCGGTTCCGGTCCCGCCGGCCTGGCGGCTGCGCAGCAACTGGCGCGTGCCGGCCATGACGTGACCGTGTTCGAGAAATCGGACCGTGCCGGCGGCCTGCTGCGTTACGGTATTCCCGACTTCAAGCTGGAAAAATTCCATATCGACCGCCGCATCGAGCAGATGGAAGCCGAAGGCGTGAAGTTCCGCATGTCGACACTGGTGGGCAAGGATTTCCCGGCCAACGTCAACAACTGGGCCAAGGAAACCATCTTCCCCGAAGACCTGGAAAAGGACTTCGACGCGGTGGTGATCGCCGGTGGCGCGGAACAGCCGCGCGACCTGCCGGTGCCGGGCCGCGAGCTGAAGGGCGTGTACTACGCGATGGACTTCCTGCCGCAGCAGAACAAGATCAATGCCGGCGACAAGGTGAAGGACCAGATCAAGGCCACCGGCAAGCACGTGGTGGTGATCGGCGGCGGCGATACCGGCTCCGACTGCGTGGGCACGTCGAACCGCCATGGCGCCGCGGCCATCACGCAGTTCGAACTGATGCCGATGCCGCCGGAGCAGGAAAACAAGCCGATGGTGTGGCCTTACTGGCCAACCAAGCTGCGCACCTCGTCGTCGCACGAGGAGGGTTGCGAGCGTGACTGGGCGGTTGCCACCAAGCGCCTGGAAGGCAAGAACGGCAAGGTCGAGAAGCTGGTGGCCTGCCGCGTCGAATGGAAAGACGGCAAGATGGTCGAAGTGCCGGACTCGGAATTCGAGATGAAGGCCGACCTGGTGCTGCTGGCGATGGGCTTTGTGTCGCCGGTACAACAGGTGCTGGAAGCTTTCGGCATCGAAAAAGACGGCCGCGGCAACGCCCGTGCCGCTACCGAAGGCAGCAATGCCTACGTCACCAGCAAGCCCGGCATCTTCGCCGCCGGCGACATCCGCCGCGGCCAGTCGCTGGTGGTCTGGGCCATCCGCGAAGGCCGCCAGTGCGCCCGCGCGGTGGACGAGTACCTGATGGGCCACTCCGTGCTGCCACGCTGATTCCCTGCCGTAGCCCCAAAAAGCCCGCCCGGCCCGCCGCGGCGGGCTTTTTTTCAGACAAATATTTCCTAAAATCGGGGGTGAAGCAGGGGGTTCGTGGGCCATGGCCCATGCCGGCGAAACGGGGCCGGCTTGCAAGCCGGCCCTCCTTCCTGTCCCCATTTTTGGGAAATATTTCCTTTACGAGTGACATTTTTAGTCTAATTGCTGGGGCTTCATGGCAGATCGGAAGAGATAACGACAGGCTTGTCAAAAAGTTGCCAAAAAATGGGGACAGTCCCCGGGTTTTGGCAAGTTTGCTTATGCTGCCTTGCACAAATTAACACTGTTTGACAAATGTAATTTGATGACCCGACAGTTATTAGTGTTGTATTATTCATTACTTAACCTGAGCCATATAAGCCTCTCTCATGGGGTCTGCAGCAGAGTAAGAGCTTTCTGCATTACAATATGGCATTAAAAATAAAGACTGTCTGCCGTGGCAAACCTCGTTGAAATCCGTGACCTGCACTTCTCGTATGGGAAGCGCCCCATCCTGGCAGGGCTGAACATGGACTTTCGAAAAGGGAAGGTGATCGCGGTCATGGGCGGTTCCGGCAGTGGCAAGACCACGGTGCTGCGCCTGATCGGCGGGCAGATCCGGCCCAGCAAGGGTCAGGTCAGCGTCGATGGCCAGGTGGTCCACAAGCTGAAGACCAACGAGCTGTATTTGCTGCGTCGCAAAATGGGCATGCTGTTCCAGCACGGCGCGCTGTTTACCGACCTGTCGGTGTTTGAAAACGTGGCGTTCCCGCTGCGCGAGCATACCGACCTGCCGGAAGAGCTGATCCGCGACCTCGTGCTGATGAAGCTGAATGCGGTCGGCCTGCGCAATGCGGCGCCGCTGAAGCCGGGCGAGATTTCCGGCGGCATGGCGCGCCGGGTGGCGCTGGCCCGCTGCATCGCACTCGATCCGCAACTGATCATGTATGACGAACCGTTCGCCGGCCTCGACCCGATTTCAATGGGCGTGACCGCCAACCTGATCCGCAACCTGAACGATGCGCTGGGCTCGACCAGCATCCTGGTGTCGCACGACGTGAAGGAATCGTTCACGATCGCGGACTATGTGTATTTCCTGTCGCAGGGCAAGATCGTTGCCCACGGCACGCCGGCTGAAATGATGGTATCGACCGACCCTTATGTAAAACAATTCGTGCACGCCGAGGCGGACGGCCCGGTGCCGTTCCATTACCCCGGCAAGTCGCTTGCCGACGACCTGGGCCTGGGGGTGCGCAAATGATCGGCCGCCGCGTTCTTGCCGGCGTCGGCAATACGGTACGGGACTATGTCGAAAGCGTCGGCTATGCCACCCGCACGTTCTTCACGATGATCGGCCTGTCGCCGGGCATGCTGCGCCGGCCGCACCTGGTCATCGAGCAGTTGCACTTCATCGGCAATTATTCGCTGCTGATCATCACGCTGTCCGGACTGTTCGTCGGCATGGTGCTCGGCCTGCAGGGTTATTACACGCTGAACAAATACGGTGCTTCCGAATCGCTCGGCCTGCTGGTGGCGCTGGGACTGACGCGCGAGCTGGGGCCGGTCATCACCGGCCTGCTGTTCGCCGGCCGCGCCGGCACGTCGCTGACGGCCGAGATCGGCCTGATGAAGGCGGGCGAGCAGCTGTCGGCGATGGAAATGATGGCCGTAAACCCGATCCAGCGCGTGCTGGCACCGCGTTTCTGGGCCGGCGTCATCGCCGTGCCGCTGCTGGCGTCGATCTTTTCCGCGGTCGGCATCCTGGGCGGCTACCTGGTCGGTGTCGGCCTGATCGGTGTCGATGCGGGCGCGTTCTGGTCGCAGATGGAGGGCGGTATCGACCTCTGGAAGGACGTCGGCAACGGCCTCGTCAAGAGTGTCGTGTTCGGCATCGCCATTACCTTCATCTCCCTGTACCAGGGCTACGAGACGCGGCCGACGCCGGAAGACGTGGCCGGCGCCACCACCCGCACCGTGGTCGTGTCGTCGCTGATGATCTGGTGGCTCGATTTCATGCTGACTGCGCTGATGTTCAGTAAATAATTCCTTGCGGGAACGCCCCGGCGGGCTTAAAGAAAAACAGATAGGATAAGTAAAAATGCAACGCAAATCTCTCGATGTGTGGGTTGGCCTGTTCGTGGTGTTCGGTGTCGCGGCGCTGATGTTCCTGGCCCTGAAGGCCGGCAACAGCGGCACCTTCTCGCTTGCCAAGACATACGAAATCACCGCCAAGTTCGACAATATCGGCAGCCTGCGGCCGCAGGCCGCCGTGAAGGCATCGGGCGTGGTGGTGGGGCGCGTGGCGCGCATCGCGTTCGACGACAAGTCGTACAAGGCGGCCGTGACGCTGGAGATGGATACGACGTACAAGTTCCCGAAAGACAGTTCGGCCAAGATCCTGACGGCCGGGCTGCTGGGTGAGCAATATGTGGGAATCGAAGCCGGTGGCGACGAACACAACCTGGCGCAGGGCGACAAGATCGCCCGCACGCAATCCGCCGCGGTGCTGGAAGACCTGATCAACCAATTCATCTACAGCAAAGCCGCTGAAGGAAAGGACTCCAATTGATGCGCCGTTCTACCACCCCTGTCTTGCTGGCACTGGCTGCCGCAGCCACCCTGTCCGGCTGTGCCGTCGGCCCCGACAAGCGCGATCCAATGGAAAACTGGAACCGCGCGGTGTTCAACTTCAACGACAAGGTCGACACCTACGCGCTGAAACCCGTGGCAACCGGCTACAAGAACATTACCCCGACGTTCGTGCAGACGGGCGTCAACAACTTCTTCGGCAACCTGCAGGATCTGTGGACCGGCGGCAATAACCTGCTGCAAGGCAAAGGTGGCGACGGCGTCTCCGACCTGGGCCGCTTCGCGCTGAACTCCACGTTCGGCGTGCTCGGCCTGTTCGACATCGCCACCGAAGCCGGCCTGCGCAAGCACAAGGAAGACTTTGGCCAGACGCTGGGCCGCTGGGGCGTGCAATCCGGTCCGTACGTGATGCTGCCGCTGCTGGGCCCGTCCACGCTGCGCGACACGGTCGGCCTGCCGCTCGACATGGTCGCCGATCCCTGGGCCTACAAGGACCCGGTCAACGTGCGCAACATCGGTGCCGGCGTGCGCGTGATCGACCAGCGCGCTTCGTTCCTGGACGCCTCGTCGCTGCTCGAAGATGCCGCGCTGGACCGCTATGAATTCGTGCGTGACGGTTTCCTGCAGCGCCGCCAGAGCCAGGTGTACGACGGTGACGTGCCGCAGACGAAGGAAGAGGAAAACGTGCCCGAGCAGCCGGCCGTGAAACCGACCGGCGAAGGTGCGGCGCAGCCGGCCACCTAGTTACAACTGGGCACACAGTGGCCGGGTGGCCAGGCCGGTGCCCGCTATAATGGCTGCACCGGCTGCGCATGCCGCCAGCCAGTCACCGTGTAATGCATCCGGTACAACCAACCTAGGTAAAACCACATGAAACTGATTAAACAACTGATCGCCGTCGCCACGATCGCCTTCGCCACCACCGGCTTTGCCGCGGCCCAGGGCACGAACGAAGCCCCGGACCAGCTCGTCAAGCGCATCAGCTCCGAAGTGCTGAACACCGCCAAGAACGACAAGGACATTCAGGCCGGCAACACCCGCAAGGTGATGGACC
>DASVVD010000729.1:0-3905 GCA_036386715.1 Pseudoduganella sp. | reverse complement strand
CGACCCGGCCCGCGTGGCGGGCATCGATGCCGGCCACCTGCGGGTAGGCGCGGCGGCCGACGTGGTGCTGTTCGATCCGGCCGAACGCTGGCTGGTCGAGGCTTCCGCGCTGGCGAGCCAGGGCAAGCACACGCCGTTCATCGGCTACGAGATGCCGGGCCAGGTGCGTGCCACCATCGTGGCCGGCCGCGTCGCGTTCGAACGGAAAGCCGCCTGAGTCGATGATTCTTGCCTTGCGCATTGCGCGGCTGGTATTCCACCTGCTGACCGGAATGGCCATCTGCGCGCTGTTTTTTCCGTGGATCGACCGTGAATCACGCGAGATCCATATCCGCCGCTGGTCGCGCCACCTGCTCGGCATCTGCAACGTGCATGTGCAGATCACCGGCGGCAGCGCGGCGCCGCGCGCCCAGGCCCTGGTGGTTGCCAACCATGTGTCTTGGCTGGACATCTTCGTGCTGAACGCGCTGTATCCCTGCCGCTTCGTGGCCAAGGCGGAGATTCGCGCGTGGCCGCTGGCCGGCTGGCTGGTCGAACAGGCCGGCACCGTGTTCATCGCGCGCGGCAACCGGCGCGACCTGCGCCGCGCGTTCGAAGGGCTGGTGACGGCGCTGAAGACCGGCGAGCGCGTGGCATTCTTCCCGGAAGGGACCACTTCGCCACAGGGCACGCTGCTGCCGTTCCATGCCAACCTGTTCGAAGCGGCGGTCGATGCCGGGTCGCGCGTGCAGCCTTACGCGATCCGCTACATCGACCACGAGCGCAGGCCGCATCCCGCGGTGGAGTTCATCGGCGACATGACGTTCGTGCAGAGCGTGCTGGCGATCCTGTCGGGCAAGGCGATCCATGCCCGCGTGACGATCCTGCGCTCGATGAAATCCGAAGGCATCAACCGGCGCGAGCTGGCCGAGCGTTCCTACCAGGCGATCCGGGAAGCTTTGGGAATCCCCATCGCGGAAATCCCGCCCGAAGCGGATTCGCATCCGGAAGGCGGCGAGGGCGGCAACCAAGGCGATGCCAGGCACCAGAACGGTGCCTGACACCGTTTTCCCTGCCACATCAGCGGGCCTTGCCCTTGGCGCGCTGGAACTCGGGACACGCCACCTGCAGCAGCGAGCGGTCATCCAGGCACACGGCCGATAGCTGCCCGCCCCACACGCAACCGCTGTCGAGCGCAATGTAGTCGGGCATGATGCGCAGCCCCAGCGCCGACCAGTGGCCGAAGACCACGGTCACATCCTGCGTGCGGCGGCCGGGTACCTCGAACCAGGGCATCAGCCCGCTGGCCGCATCGACGGTGGCGCTTTCCTTCAGCTTGAAATCCATCTCGCCATCGGCGCTGCAAAAGCGCATCCGCGTCAGTGCGTTGACGATGCAGCGCAGTCGCGCCGGACCGCGCAGGTCGTCGTCCCAGCGGTCCGGCTGGTTGCCATACATCTCGGCCAGGAAGCCGGCCCAGCCCGGGCTGCGCAGCGCCGCCTCCACTTCGCCGGCCAGCGCGACCGTTTGCCCGGCACTCCATTGCGGCAGCACGCCGCCATGCACCAGCAGGTGATTTTTCGTGAACAGGGCAAGCGGGCGTTCGCGCAGCCAGTGCAGCAACGCTTCGCGGTCGGGGGCGGCGAGGATCGTGTCGAGCGTATCGGAACCCGATTCCGGACGAATGCCGTTCGCCACGGCAAGCAGGTGCAGGTCGTGGTTGCCCAGCACGGCGTCGATGCGGCCGCCGCTGCCTTGCGCCAGCGCCTGCACATAACGCAGCGTGGACAAGGAATCCGGGCCCCGGTTGATCAGGTCGCCGCAAAACAGGATGGCGGGGGGCTCGGCGCCATGTTCTCGTTCCAGGATGTGTTCCACCAGTTCAACCGTCTCGGCATGGCATCCCTGCAGGTCGCCGATCGCATATGTCCGCATACTGCTCCATCAGTGGCCGCGGCCAATGGCAGGCCGCGGCGTTCTCCCCGTTTACATCGGGAATTGTTGAAAATTCATTTCCTGGACAGCGATACTAAATGATTTTCATGGCTGGGGGGAGGGGGCATCGGCCCGGCTTCCACGCCGCCACATGTCCGGCGGCGCCATCCTGGCATTGCATGAGTGTATCGAATGGTGCACCGCGCGGTTTCCACTGCGGCGAGGTAGAATCCGGGCGCCTTCCCGTGGCCACCCCGGCGGCCGTGATTTTACAGTTTCCCCTTATTAATCCGGTACAATCGCTGGTTGGCATGCAAACAACGCCCGTTGCTGCAGTGCGGTATTGCCCGACTACGACCGATTTTCGACTACATGTTTTCTTTCCTTGTGAGTTTTGTCGCTTCAGCCTTGCTGACCTTATTGGTCATCAAGGAGGCGCGGCTGCACGGGCCTGCGCTGGACGCCGATTTCAACGGCGTGCAAAAAGTGCATGCGCACAGCGTGGCACGGATTGGCGGGCTGTCGATCTTTCTGGCCGTGGCGCTGTCGGCCTGTATTTCAGTCTGGCGCGTACCGGCGCTGACAACCTGGATGCTGTCGCTGATGGCGTGCAGCGCCATTGCGTTCGTCGGCGGCATTGTGGAAGATTATACGGGGCGGGTATCGGCCGCGCGGCGGCTGGTGCTGACGATGGTGGCAGCTTTGCTCGGCTATTATCTGCTCGATGCCAGGATCGACCGTATCGACTGGATCGATGCGGTCTGGCCATTGCCCTATGTCTGGCTGACATTGCCGCTGACTGTATTATCGGTTGCCGGCATCGCGAATGCCGTGAATATCATCGATGGATTTAATGGCCTGGCCAGTGTCGTCACGATATGCATGCTGCTTTCCCTCGGCTACGTGGCGTTGCAGGTCAACGACATGTTCGTGCTGGTGGCTGCGCTCATGGTGGCCGGCGCCACCGCCGGTTTCCTGATCTGGAATTATCCGGTCGGCCTGATATTCCTTGGCGATGGCGGCGCCTACTTTATCGGATTCATGCTGGGCGAACTGGCACTGCTGCTGGTGATGCGCAATCCCCAGGTCTCCACCTGGTATGCGGCGCTTCTGCTGATCTATCCGGCATTTGAAACGCTGTTTTCCGTGTATCGCCGCATGTTCATCCGCGGCAAGTCACCGGCAATGCCGGATGGTATCCACCTGCACAGCCTTATTTTCCGCCGCGTGGTGCAATGGGCCGTGGGCCACAAGGATGCGCGCGCGCTGATGCGCCGCAATTCCTTGACATCGCCATACCTGTGGATGTTCTCGCTGATGGCCGTAATACCCGCAACGGTATTCTGGCGCTATACGGGCGTGCTGATGCTTTTCTGCCTGCTCTTCATTATCAGCTACGTCTGGTTATATGTGCGGATCGTTCGATTCAAAGCGCCGCGCTGGATGATTCGCCACAAAAAGAACAAGTAACACCAACTTGGTGTATATTTCGCACAGAAACATGCTCCCTTACTTTCTTATAAAGGAATAGACGATGGATCTGTCGAATTTATCGGCGTCGGAATTACGCAATCTGCAGGAACAGGTAAAGCGCGAGCTGAAAAAACGCGAGTCGCAAGACCTGCAACAGGCCAAGGACGAGATTTTCGCCATTGCCCAGCGCGTGGGCCTGCCATTGAAAGACCTGATCGCCACCAATCCGCGCGGTAAAGGCGGTACCGTGGCTGCCCGATTCCGCAATCCAAGCGACGCCGGCCAGCAATGGACCGGCCGGGGACGCCAGCCGAAATGGGTAAAGGACTGGGTCGATTCCGGTAAATCCATCGACGACCTGCGGATCTGAGGAGACCTCGATAAACCTGTTGCGCGGCGCCGGCTGCTGGTCTGCGGTACTCCGCAGCGGCGGACCGGCCGTACTAAAGTACGACTCCGTGCCTCAACCAGATCCGACGTCGCTCATTACGGTTTCTCGAGGCCTCGAGGCACCAGGG
>DASVVD010000728.1:0-6332 GCA_036386715.1 Pseudoduganella sp. | reverse complement strand
AGCGCCGAGCCGGCCGCCCTGCCGATCATCGTGCCCACGCCCGGAATCGGGATCATCGAACCGAGCGCACTGCCCACGAAGGGCAGCGCCGTCTTGGCGATGCCCTTCAACACGCCGCCCAGCGGCTTGGCCACCTTGGCCACGACCGAGCCCACCTTCTTGATGCCGCTCCAGGCCTTCTTGAACAGGCCGCCGAGGAACTGCTCGAGTTCCTCCTCGCTGGCGACGGACAGCAGTTCCATCGCCAGTGCCGTCTCGTCCATTTCGGAGAACGGCATCTCATTGGTGCCGAAACCGGCGCCGAATGGCGCGTTGAACGGCAGGACTTCGAACGCCTCGCCGGCGCTCGCTTCGCTCCGGCTCCGTGCGCGGCACTTGCCGCAGTTGCCGCAGCTGCATTGTGACTCCCTCATGATCATCTCCTCGATTACTGCCATGCCATCGCTTCCAGCTCGCGCCGGGGGTTGGTCAGCACGCCGAAGTGGTCTTTCAGCATCCGGTCGTGGATCGCGTATTCGATTGCGCGGCGGGCCTTGTCGTCCAGGCTGCTCTTCGCGATGTACACCTTGTGCCGCGGCAGCACCAGGCCCAGCCGCGTGGCTTCCAGGACGTGCTCCAGCAGGCGCCGGCGCAAGTCGTCCGTTTCGCCGCTGTAGGCGCGGAACTTGCCGGGGCTTTTTGGCCCGGCCGGGAAGACGATCAGGTAAAATCCGGCGGTCCTTGGCTTGAGCAATGCCGGCGCCCGCATCAGCGAACCCAGCAGCGTGTAGTCAGGTTTGCCCGGCAGGCCCAGCTTGCCGACGACAGCCGAAAATTCCGGCGGGATTTCCTCGCTGGTACCGCCTTCTTCGCCGCCATCATCCTGCGCCGGAAAATCCACCGGTTCGATCGGTTCCGGCGTGCCGGCCGGTTCCGGCCCGTCCTGCCGCGGCGGCGGATAGCCCATGGGTTCGCTGACCATCACGCCGCGCGGCCAGCCATAGAACGGCCCCCAATACGGTCCCGGCGGCCAGCGCCCCGGGCGCGGCCCCGGCCGTGAGCCCGGAGAGGGATTGCCCTGCGGCCGCGACGGCCTCGCCACCGGCCCGCGGCCGGGCCTGGCGCCGGCGCGGTGGACCGGCCGCGGGCCGCCGCGTGCCATGCCACCGCCGACCCTGCCGCCCATCGGCATGCGGCCGCGTTCCTCCTCGGACTCGCCTTCGTCCTCGCCCAGCCACTCGCTGGCAAGCTCGTTGCTGAATCCGTTGGCAAACTCATTGGCAAATTCACCTGCCAACCCATTCGCGAACCCGCCTTCGGCTGCCATGTCGCCTGCCGGGAACGGCAGGGCCTCGAACTCGTCGTGCATTCTTTCCTCGTTCATGCCAGCTCCTTCACGTGATACCGTACGGCATCCGCCGCCCGTGCAATGTCCGCCTTCGTATGGTCCGCACGCAGCAGGAACGTCAGCAGTGCTACGCCGCCCCTGCACTGCGGTACCGCCATCACCCCTTCGCGCAGCAACAGCGCATGGGCTGCCGCCGGGTGTATCCGGCGCGGCAGCCGCACCGCCTGCGCCGGGAAGCAGCCGCCCTCGCAGTCGATGCCCCGCACCGCCAGCGCAGCGCGGAATTCGCCGATGCGCTGGCGCAGTGCCAGGCGCAGCGCATCGCCGCATGCCGCATTCACCTGCAGTGCGTGCCTTGCCGCCAGCACCGTGGCCAGCGGCGGCGGGCTGGCATGCAGGCGCGTGTCGCTGACGGCTTCGAAGCGCCGCACGAAACCGGCACTGCCGGCCAGCACCGCCAGCGGCACGCCGAAGCCTTTCGCCAGCGACGCGCCGACCAGCACCGGCGCCCCCTGCAAGCCGTGGGCGACGATGGAGCCACCGCCCTGCCGGCCCAGCACGCCCAGCGGCTGCGTATCGTCCAGCAGCAGCAGGCCGTCCTCGCGCGCCGCCAGTGCCGCATAGCGGGCCAGGGGCGGCGGACCGGCGCAGCCCGGGCTGTAGCCGTCCGCCAGGATCAGCGGCCGGCGGCCCAGGCCCCGCGCCAGCAGCGCCAGCCGTTCCAGCTCGGCGACGGCGCCGCTGCGGAACGTGCGCAGCGGCAGGCCAAGGCCCACGGCGCGCTCGGCCCCCCAGCGCGCCACCGGGTAAGCTGCGCCATCGACCAGCACCATGTACTGCTCCCCTGCACGCTCCCGGGCCAGCATGCCGAACAGGTCCCAGAACAGGTGCAGCGTGGACGGCAGCAGCGTGGCCGCTTCGCAGCCCTGCAATGCGGCCAGGTCGCGCGCCACCGCGCGCGCGCCCGGCACCTCGGCCAGCGCCGCCGGCTTGCCCAGCGTGAGCGCCGGCCAGTCACCGAGGGCGGCGCGGCCGTGCCGCAGGCCCAGGTACAGGGCGCTGGTGAAATCGGCCGCCGCCTCAGCGCCCACCCCCGCTGCTCACAGCGAAGTGCGCTGCTGCTGGGCCAGCCGCTGGCGCAGCAGCACCGAGGGCAGCGTCGCTTCCTCGGCCGGGTTGGCCGCGTCGATCGACAGGTCGACCCCGGTGGCGGCGCGGTAGGCGTGGATATAGCCCTGCGCCTGCGGCCGCCAGAAACGCGCCCAGTTGAACGCCTGCGTGGCCTCGTACACATCGCTCCAGTGGCCGAAGCGGATCGACAGCAGCAGCTGCTCGCCGAAGATCGCCAGGTTACGGAAGTGCATCACGCTGGTATCGCTCCACATCTGCAGCTTCTTCATCGCATCGACCCGGTCCATCCACGGTTCCGGATAGGCCACCATCACGCGGGTCGGCAGGAACTCGCGGAACTCGGGCCGCGCCAGCAGCCACTGCTGCATCAGCATTTCGATCCGCGCCGTGGACGGCAGGTCGCCGTACTGGTTGTGGGCGCCCTGCGACAGGATCAGGTGCACTTCCTTCAGCGCGTTCAGGATCGGGAACGCATCGGCTTTCACCGTGGTGTCGTCGTCCTGCCGGTAGAAACCGGTCAGCAGCCGCAGCAGGTGGTGGAACGCTTCCAGGAACTTCGAGCGGCTGTCGGCCGGGCGCATGTTGCGCACCGCCTTGCCGTCGAGCCGGATGCCGTAGTGGTGGTCGTACTCGTAGTTGCGGCGCATTACGGTAAGCCGGTGCTGCTCGTCCTGGGTGTAGCCCCACAACAGGTTGTTGAGCGGGCGCAGCATGTCGATCTCGGTGTTGGCCAGCGGGTCGCTGGCCAGCGGCGAGCGCAGGTTCTGGAAACGCTGCGTGATCACGTTCATGGTCTGCACCAGCATGCCTTCCTCCTGCCAGTAGTTCCAGATCAGTTCGATCAGGCAGGGATTGCTCAACCGGTCCTGGATGATGCCGAAGCACAGTTCGGCCTCGTCGCAGTGCGTGGAACCCGCGATGATCGGCACGTCCGGCAGCTTGCGGCGGATCACGGCAAGGTAAGGCAGCATTTCCGCGCCGCCCACCGATTCCAGGTAATCCTCGATCAGCGTGTCGCGCAGGTTGCCGGCCGCCGGGATGTCGCGCCGGTCGAGGTAGGCGTTGTCGTTGACGGGATCGAAGGCGTAGGGCTCGCGGAACACGCCGCAGTTCACCATCACGAAGGCCTCGGTGGCGGCCTTGAGCACGCGGTAGGCTTCTGAGTCCGTGAACGGCAAGGCGCGGCGCGCGCGCAGCGACTGGAACACTGCCGCCTTCTTGCCGAAGCGCGAGCGCTCGAACGGCGCGGCGGCGGTGTCGGTCGGCGCCACACAGAACAACTGGTCGAGGAAGTCCATGTAGTTGTTGAAGCCCAGCGCTTCGGTGCTGTTGCGGATCAGCGTCCACAAGGCCAGGTCGGGCGTGGCTTCCGTTTCGGTGCGCGACAGCGACACGCCGATGTTGCCGGAAATCGGCTGTGCCGGCCGTTCCTCGGCCGTGAATTCGCCCTCGACCGCCAGGGTCGCGCCGTTGACGATGCTGGTTGGTAGCAGGTGCGGCGTGCCGCTGACCGAGCCGGCGCGGCGGGCGAACACGAGCCGGCCGGCGAACTGGTAGCGGCCGGGTTTACGGACCAGCAGGCCGGCGGTGTAGGCGCTGCCCGCTTCCGGCTGCCACCCGCCATCGGCCTCGAGACCGACCCGGTCGCTGGCAGCGCCGGCGCTGCCCTGGAACGTCACCGTGGCAATGGCGTGGCTGCCCACGATCGCATCCCTGGTGCGCTGCCCTGCGGCCGGCGAATCGAAGGCGAACGCCACCGCGGGACTGATCGGCAGCCGGATCGCCAGCTTCAGCGTCTGCCCGGTGCCCACCAGCCCGCCTTCGCAGCGATAGGTATCGGGGCCGTCGACCGGCGTCACGTGGTCGTACAGCACGAAATACACGTCCGGTTCCAGTCCCTCGAACGTGACGATGCCCTGCGCTCCGGTCGCCACGTCGAGCAGCGGGTCGTGGTCGGTCGGCCGCCAGTTGTCCCAGTCGCTGCCGGTCCAGCTGCGGAACACGCCGGCCTGCAGGTTGCGCCCGCGGAACAGCCGGATCGTGGCGCCCACCAGCGGCCGGCCCGTCACCTCGTCGGTTACCCGCACCTCGATCGCGCCGCTGCCTTCCAGCACCGCCACCACCGTCACGGCGGTCGCCGCGGCCGCGGCCCCTCTTGCCATTTTCCTCGTACTCATGTCACTCTCCTGGAAAGGTCATTCACCTGTGGTTGGGGCCATTGCGCGCACCTGGCCATCCGTGAGGGCGCCGCGCATCGCCCAGTGCGTGAGCAGGCGCTCCAGCAGCACGCTTTCGTCTTCCGGGGCCAGCAGGCCGTCGGCGCGGGCCTGGCCGATCACGGCCAGCACCAGCGACGGGGCGCTGTCGTACATGCGCTGCGGCGCCGCGTGCCACCAGCGGAACAGGCGCGCCAGCCGCGCCGGCTGGCGGCTGCCCACCGCCATGGCTTCCACCAGCGAGGCGCCGCGCAGCGCACGTGGCCGGTGCGCGGCAAGCAGCCCCGCCATCGCCGGCAGGCTGGCCGTCAGCTGTTCCAGCACCAGCCGGTCGCGCCGGGCCAGGCCGTCGAGCGGATAGAAGCCGTCCCACAGCCGTTCGATGCGGGTCCATTGCGGGTGCGGGTACAGCAGGCGCCCCAGCGCGCAACTGAGCTTGACCCGCAGCCAGGGCACCGGGTGCGGATCGTCCGCATTGAGCCGGAACACGAACACACGCGGCAGCGACAGCACGCCGATCAGCCCCAGCGTGGCCACCACGCCGACCCGCGCCAGCGACCAGAAATCGGCCACCACCTCGGAGATCCAGCGCTCCCACAACTGCCAGACGAGGGCCGGGCCGCTGCCGCCATGCTGCAGCGCCTGCA
The DNA here is from genome assembly GCA_036386715.1 of Pseudoduganella sp. GTDB lineage: Bacteria > Pseudomonadota > Gammaproteobacteria > Burkholderiales > Burkholderiaceae_D > Rugamonas. Next base: position 1,011 of record DASVVD010000728.1, on the reverse strand, counting down.
GCACCGGCCGCAGCGAATTGACCAGGTCGAGCAGCGCGGCGCCCTGGTGCCCCACCTCGTGTACCAGCGACGAGGCGATGCTGCTGCCGATCATCCGTTCGCGCGGCACCCGGATGATCGCGACCGGGTTCTCGCCGCCGCCGGGCAGCCGCGTGCGCGCCCGGCGGATCGCCGCACCCGGGCCGCGGTCCAGGTAGCACACCAGCGGCGGGCTGTCGAAATAATTTCCCTGCAAGGCCAGCGCATCCTTCGACACCGCATCGAGCCCCGCCAGCCACACGCCGTTGCCATGTTCGCTGCGCTGCGTGACCACATCGATGAACAGGTCGAACTGCGTCAGCGCGGCGTTGAATTTCAGGCGCAGGAACGTGAAGCGCCGTTGTGCGTCCGCCACCGATACCCGGCTTGCCGCGGGGCTTTTCAGCCAGCCGAGGAAGCGCCGCACCATCGAGCGCAACTCGCGCCGGCCCAGCGTGAGGTGCCGTTCGATCGCCGCCTGCGCCGCCGCGGGCAGCGCGGCGGCCGGCACCATCGGCTCGATCAGCACGAACGGCTGCATGCGGTCGACGCGGTTCAGCAGCGAGCGCGCTTCCTGCGCCAGCATCCACGCCGCATAGGCACCGATGGCCATGATGGTCACACGCCGTACAGCACGATCTTGCGGCCCTGCCGCATCCAGCGGCCGCTGCCCGCGCCACGCCCGCCGATGCTGCCACCGCGGTTCTGGCCGGCCGACTGGCCGCCCTGCCCGCCCTGCATCCCCTGCCCGCCACGTCCCTGGCCCTGGCCGAGCAAACCCGGCGCGAACTGCTTCGCCGCCGCAGTGGCCGCCGCCTGGGCGATCTGGCGCGGGTCGCCGCCTTTCGCCTGGGCGGCGCGGTTGACCGTGTCCGCCGCGATCTTCACGAAAGTCTTTGCGCCTTCGAACTCACGGTCCTCGCCGGACATCTCGCCCTCGGCCTCGAGGCCCAGCGCGCCACCGGCCGCCGACGCCAGGCCACTGCCGATCTT
>DASVVD010000727.1:0-5495 GCA_036386715.1 Pseudoduganella sp. | reverse complement strand
GTTCATGCGCGTGCCCTGCGCGAACTGGGTCGCGGTCTGCTGGCAGCCATGCAGCATCAGCACCAGCGGCCAGCCCTTCGGTGGCGGCTCCGCCTGCGGCAGGTAGAGCCAGTACTGCATCTGCTGGCCGCCGGCGATGTGGTGCCCGGCCAGCCAGCGGCCCGGCGCCACCGCTACCGCCGGGGTACGCACCCGCGGCGCTGCCACGGCTGTCTTCTTGACAGCCGGGGTACGCACCGGCGATGCAGTCGCGGCGGCCTTCTTGACAGCCGGGGTGCGCACCAGCGGCACCGCCGCCGCAGCCTTCTTCGCGGGCCGCTTGCGCACACTGCTCTTCGGCAAGGTCAGCATGGAGCCAACGAGTTTCACCGCGGCCTTCTGCTGTGCACTGCCCGCTTTCATCAGGCTGCGCACCAGGCGCGCGCCGGCATTCCGTTTGGCCATCTTTCCTCCGTTTTCGGCAGCCCGCCTGTCATGTAAGCGGGCCACACTGTTGAACTGCGGCAAGGGCGCGAAATAGTCGCTTGCGCTATTCTGGCATGCGCACCGCCGGGCTAACATGCGGCGGTCTTTCCACGAATGGCATTCAACGGAATGCATCACAGGAGACCAACATGAGCTATCTCGACCGAGACCCGTTTGGCATTTACCGTGACCGTGACAACAGTGGCCCCGGCCCGCACCTGATGGGTGCCGACACGCTGATGGGCGAAGATGTGTACAACCGCCAGGAAGAAGACCTGGGCGACATCAAGGAATTCATGATCGACATGCAGTCCGGCAAGATCGCCTATGCCGTGCTGTCGTTCGGCGGCATCCTGGGCATGGGCGACAAGCTGTTCGCCGTGCCGTTCCAGGCGCTGCAGCTCGATACCGTCAACAAGCGCTTCATTCTCGACGTGGCGAAAGAACGCCTGGAAAACGCGCCCGGCTTCGACAAGGACCGCTGGCCCGACATGGCCAGCGCCGAATTCGGCAGCCAGGTCAGCAGCTTCTGGGGCGGTGCCGCCGAAGCAATGCCGGGCCAGATGACGTCCACCGGCAGCGTGATGGGCACCGGCTCTTCCACCATGCAGAGCAGCTCCAGCTTCGGCCAGAGCCAGTCGGGCAGCCTGTCCGGTGGTTCGGGCAGCCTGTCCGGCAGCTCGGGCAGCAGCATGGGCGGCAGTGGCGGCCTGTCCAGCCAGAGCGGCAGCCTGGGCAGTAGCACCGGCCTGGGCAGCAACAGCCTGGACCTGGGCCGCGGCGATAGCGACCTCACCGACAAGAACGTCAACCAGGTGGGCGGGCTGTCGAACCAGAACACCAGCATCGATCCGGACAGGAAGTTCTGATCAAAAAAAACCCCGCTTCCGCGGGGTTTTTTTTACTACCTCTGCATCGACTCCCAAACCTTGAACAGCCGCTTGACCGACACCGGTGACGGCGTGCGCAGCTCCTGCGCAAACAGCGACACGCGCAACTCCTCCAGCAGCCAGCGGTATTCCACCAGTTTCGGATCGGTGTTCTTGCCGGCCGATTTTTCGCGGACCACGCGCAGGTAAGGCTGGGCGGCCTGGTGCCAATCGGCCATGGCTTTCGCATCGCGTGCCGGGTCGCCGCGCAGCTTTTCCAGCCGCACGTTCATCGCCTTCAGGTAGCGCGGGAAATGCGCCAGCTGGGCGAACTCGGTATCGAGCAGGAAACGCTTGTGCACCAGGCCTTTCAGCTGCTCCTGCATGTCGGCGGCGGCCTGCGGGTTGATGCCCTGCAGCCGCTTCGGCAAGCCGTGGAACTCGGTCAGCACCTGCGACACCAGGCGGGCGATCTCGTTTACCAGCAGCACCAGCCGCGACTTGCCTTCATCCTTGCGCTTGTTGAACGACGCCGCATCGACCGGCAGCGGGTCCTGCAGGCAGGCGATATCGATGGCCTTGGCAATGATCTGGTCGCGCAGCTCTTCCTGCGTGCCCATGCTCATGAACTGCATGCCCATCTGCTGCAGGTTCGGGATGCTTTTCTCCACGAACTTGATCTGGTCCTTCATCTGCAGCGCGAACAGGCGCCGCAGGCCGGTGCGGTGGGTGCGCGCGGCAACGTTCGGGTCGTCGAACACTTCCAGGTCGCAGTGCGACACCTTGTCCACCAGCGCCGGGAAACCGATCAGCGTCAGCTTGCCCTGCACGATTTCCAGCAGTTCCGGCAGTTCGCCGAAGGTCCATGCCGTGATGTTGGTGTGCGCTGCCGATTGTGACGATTGTGCCGATTGTGCCGATTGTGCCGAAGGTGCCGGCGCGGGCGCGGCACCCGGCATGCCGCCCGCCTTCACCTCGCCAGCGATGCCGCCATGCTTCGTCCTGGCGGTATCGGGCTGCCCGCCCAGCCGCGCCAGCGAGGCGCTCGATGCCGGCGGCGCGTTTTCCGCCATCTTCTGGAAACTCTGCCGCGCCTGCGCGCCATACTCCGCCTGCAGCGTGGCGAGGTTGCGGCCCATGTCGAGCTGGCGGCCGTGCTCGTCGATCACCTTGAAGTTCATGAAATGGTGCGCCGGCAGCTGCTCGGGCTTGAAGTCGCCGGTCAGCACCGTGATCGTGACCTGTTCGCGGATATCGGCAATGAGCGCGTCGACCAGGTCGCCGCGGCCGAACTTGTCCGCCACGCGCTCGCAGAACTTCTGCGCATACTCGGGCAGCGGCACCATGTGCCGGCGCAGCTTCTGCGGCAGAGACTTCAGCAGCAGGTGCACCTTTTCCTTCAGCATGCCCGGCACCAGCCATTCGCAGCGCTCGCGCGACAGCTGGTTCAGCGCGAACAGCGGCACGTGCAAGGTCACGCCGTCGCGCACGGTACCCGGCTCGAAATGGTACGTGAGCGCCATCTCCACGCCGGCCGCCAGCAGCTTCTTCGGGAACAGCTCGGTCGTCACGCCGGCCGCCTCGTGCCGCATCAGGTCTTCCTTGACCAGGTACAGCAGTTTCGGATCAAGCTGGGTGGCGCCCTTGTGCCAGGCTTCGAAGCCGGCGCCGTTGACCACGTCGTGCGGGATCAGCTTGTCGTAGAACGCCTCGATCAGCTGCTCGTCCACCAGCACGTCCTGGCGGCGCGCCTTGTGCTCGAGGTTCTCGATCTCCTTCACCAGCCGGTGGTTGTGCGCGAAGAACGGCGCGCGCGTGTCGTAGTCGCCGGCCACCAGCGCATCGCGGATGAAGATCTCGCGCGCCTCGGCGGGGTTGTGCAGCGCGTAGTTGATGCGGCGCTGGCTGTAGATCGTCAGCCCGTACAGCGTGGCCTTCTCGCTGGCCGTGACCTGCGCCGGGCGTTTCTCCCAGCGCGGCTCGCCCCACGACTTGCGCAGCAGGTGGGCGCCGATCTTCTCCAGCCACTCCGGCTCGATCCTGGCGATGGTGCGCGCATACAGGCGCGTGGTTTCCACCAGTTCGGCCGCCATCACCCACTTGCCCGCCTTCTTGCCCAGCGAGGAGCCGGGCCAGATGTGGAACTTGATGCCGCGCGCGCCCAGGTAGCCCGGGTCGTCTTCCATCTTGAAGCCCACGTTGCCCAAGAGGCCCGTCAGCAGCGCCAGGTGCAGTTGCTCGTAGGTGGCCGGCGTTTCGTTCATGCGCCAGCCCTGCTCCTTCACCAGCGTGAGGAGCTGGGAGTGCACGTCGCGCCACTCGCGCAGGCGCACCTGCGACAGGAAGTTGGCACGGCAGTTGTCCTGCAGCTGGCGGTTGGTTTTCTTGTGCTCGATGGCGTCCTCGAACCAGCGCCAGATCTTGATGTAGCTGAGGAACTCCGATTTTTCATCGGCGAACTTCTGGTGCGCCTGGTCGGCGGCCTGCTGGTGCTCGATCGGCCGGTCGCGCGGGTCCTGCACCGACAGCGCGGCCGCCACGATCAGCACCTCGGTCAGGCAGGTGAATTCCTGCGCGGCCAGGATCATGCGGCCCACGCGCGGGTCGAGCGGCAATTTCGCCAGCTTGCGGCCCAGGTTGGTGAGCCGGTTGTCGTCGTCGACGGCGCCCAGTTCCTGCAACAGCTGGTAACCGTCGGCGATCGCGCGTGCCAGCGGCGGCTCGATGAACGGGAACGTCTCGACATCGGCCAGGTGCAGCGACTTCATGCGCAGGATCACCGAAGCGAGCGACGAGCGCAGGATTTCCGGATCGGTGAACTTCGGCCGCTTGTTGTAATCTTCCTCGTCGTACAGCCGGATGCACACGCCATCGGCCACGCGGCCGCAACGGCCGGCGCGCTGGTTCGCGGCGGACTGCGCCACCGGCTCGACCTGCAGCTGCTCGACCTTGTTGCGGTAGCTGTAGCGCTTGACCCGCGCCGTGCCCGCATCGACCACGTAGCGGATGCCCGGCACCGTCAGCGACGTTTCCGCCACATTCGTTGCAAGGACAATCCTGCGCTGGTTGGTGGTGCGGAACACCCGGTCCTGCTCCTCGACCGACAGGCGGGCGAACAGCGGCAGGATTTCCACATGCGGCGGATGATGCTTGCGCAGCGCCTCGGCGGCGTCGCGGATCTCGCGCTCGCCGGGCAGGAACACCAGCACGTCGCCGGGGCCGAGGCGGCACACCTCATCGACGCCGTCGACGATGGCATCCATCAGGTCGCGCTTGTCGCGCGCCGCGGCGGCCGTGCGCAGCTGGGGCTTGGCGGCATTCGCGCCTTCCGGCAGCGTGACCGGCTCGCGCTCCACCGGCCGGTAGCGCACTTCCACCGCATACAGGCGGCCCGATACCTCGATCACCGGCACCGGCGGCTTGCCCTCCTGCGTGAAATGGCGGGCGAAGCGCGCGGCGTCGATCGTGGCGGACGTGATGATCACCTTCAGGTCCGGCCGGCGCGGCAACAGCTGCTTCAGGTAGCCCAGCAGGAAGTCGATGTTCAGGCTGCGCTCGTGGGCCTCGTCGATGATGATCGTGTCGTAGCCCTTGAGCAGCGGATCGGTCTGCGTCTCGGCCAGCAGGATACCGTCGGTCATCAGCTTGACCGAGGCGCCCTTGTGCAGCGTGTCGTTGAAACGCACCTTGTAGCCCACGTGCTCGCCCAGCGGCGAATTCAGTTCCTGGGCGATCCGCTTGGCGGTCGACGAGGCGGCGATGCGGCGCGGCTGCGTGTGGCCGATCAGGCCCTTCTGGCCACGGCCCAGCTCCAGGCAGATCTTGGGCAGCTGGGTGGTCTTGCCGGAACCGGTTTCCCCGGAAACGATGACGACCTGGTGCTTTCGCAAGGCCTCGGCGATCTCGCCGCGGCGGCCCGATACCGGCAGGTCTTCCGGGTAGGTGATCGGCGGGAGCGGGGTGCGGAACAGCCGCTCGGCATCGCGCGCGGCGATCTGCTCGGGCGTGGGCTTCTCGCGTGCGGCGCCACCGCGGCGCTCGCCGGCAGGCCGGGCGTCGCTGCGGGGTGCGGCATCGCGGCGCGGCTCGCGCGCAGGCGATTGCTGCGCGCGAGCGGTCGTTGCCGGCCCCTTGTCGTGCCGTGCTTCATTCGTCCGCGCC
>DASVVD010000726.1:0-3469 GCA_036386715.1 Pseudoduganella sp. | reverse complement strand
GGCCGGTGAATGGCACGCGTGGCGTGTACCGGGTCAACATGCGGCACGGCGTGTCGCGCCTGCGCAGCGGGCAGCGGCATACGCTGGGAATCATCTTCCACGACGCGGCATAGCGGATTTTCGCTACACTTGCGGCTTTCCAACCCGAAGGAACGCCATGCGCCTCGCCCTGCTGACCGCCAGCCTCGCCCTTGCCTTCGCGGCCCACGCTGCGCCCGGCACCGTGATCGACAATGCCAACGGCTACACGCTCAATGCCAGGGATCAGCTGGTGCAGTTCCAGTCGCTTGCCTTCGATGCGAATGGCCGTATCGTCGCTGTCGGCAGCAGGCAGGAAGTGGCGGCCAGGGCCGCCGGTTTCACGCATGTGGACGTGGCCGGCAAGACGGTGCTGCCCGGCCTGATCGATGCCCATGGCCATGTGTTCGGCCTGGGCGAGATCGCCACCGGCGCTGAGCTGTACAGTGCCACCAGCCTCGAAGGGGCCGTGAAGACGATCGCTGCGTTCGCGCGCGCCAACCCGCTGCGCGGCTGGGTGGTCGGCAACGGCTGGAACCAGGAGACGTGGAAGCTGGGCCGCTTCCCCACGGCGCGGGAGCTCGATGGCGCGGTGGCGGACCGTCCCGCGCTGATGCACCGCGTCGATGGCCATGCCGTGTGGGTCAACAGCCGTGCCCTGGCGCTGGCGGGCATCACGAACGCGACGAAAGACCCGGCAGGCGGCAAGATCGAGCGGGATGCCGCCGGCAATGCCACCGGCATCCTGGTCGATGCGGCGATGGACCTGGTGGGCAAGGTGGTGCCCAGGCCCACCGAGGCGGAATCGCGTGCGGCGCTCGATGGCGCGCTGGCGATGCTGAAAGGCGTGGGCCTGACGAGCGTGCACGATGCCGGTATCGGCGTGGGCGCGGACCGGCTGTACCGCGCCTACGCCGATAGCGGAAAACTGACCACCCGCGTGTACGCGATGATCGGCGATACCGGCGAGGATTTCGACCGGCTGGCCGTCAATGGCCCGCTGAAAAGCCATGCGAACGACCTGTATGCGCTGTCGGCCGCCAAGCTGTTCGCGGACGGCGCGCTGGGCAGCCGCGGCGCCGCGCTGGTCAAGCCCTACAGCGACGCGCCGCATACGCACGGCCTGCTGTTCTACGACGATGCCGCCATGCGCGCCAAGATGGCCAAGGCGATGAAGGCCGGCTACCAGGTCAACGTGCACGCGATCGGCGATGCCGGCAACCGCCAGATCCTCGATGCCTACGCGGCGCTGTCGAAACAGTATCCGGCGCAGGCCCCGGCCCCGGCGCTGCGCCATCGCATCGAGCATGCGCAGGTGGTGGCCCCGGGCGACATTCCACGCTTTGCCGAACTGGGCATCATTCCATCGATGCAGCCGACCCACGCCACGTCCGACCAGAACATGGCCGAACAGCGCGTGGGCAGCCAGCGCATCAAGGGTGCGTATGCATGGCGCACGTTCCTGAAGCAGGGCTCGCGCATCGCCTGCGGTTCCGATTTCCCGATCGAGTCGCCGAACCCGTTCCAGGGCATGCACGCGGCGGTCACCCGGCAGGACATGCGGGACCAGCCGCCGCACGGCTGGTATCCCGAACAGGCGATGACGGTCAAGGAAGCGCTGCGCTGCTTCACGCTCGATGCGGCCTACGCGGCGCGGCAGGAAGACGTGATCGGTTCGCTGGAGCCGGGCAAGTGGGCCGACTTCATCGTGACCGACCGCGACCTGTTCAAGGTGGCGCCGGCCGAGATTGGCCGGATCGGCGTGCTGGAAACCTGGGTCGGCGGCCGCCAGGTCTTCAGGAAGTAGCCGTCGCCAGCGCGTCCAGTTCCGCCACCGCGTCGCCCGGCAGCACCAGCTCGGCGGCGGCGAGGTTCTCGCGCAGGTGCACCAGCGACGACGTGCCGGGGATCACGAGAATGTTCGGCGACCGCTGCAGCAGCCATGCGATCGCCACCGCCATCGGCGTGGCGGCCAGGCGTGCCGCCACGGCGGACAGCGTGTCCGACTGCAGCGGCGAGAAGCCGCCGAGCGGGAAGAACGGCACGTAGGCGATGCCGTCCGCGGCCAGCGTGTCGATCAGCGCATCGTCATCGCGGTGTACCAGGTTGTAGTGGTTTTGCACGGACACGATCGGCACGGTGCGGCGCGCATCGCGCACCTGCGTCGCGGTCACGTTGCTCAGGCCGATATGGCGCACCAGGCCCTGTTCGCGCAATCCGGCCAGTACCGCCAGCGGCTCTTCCAGCGAGCCCTCCGCCGGGCCGTGCATGCTGAACATGGCGCGCAGGTTGACCACGTCCAGCGTTTCCAGGCCGAGGTTGCGCAGGTTGTCGTGCACCGCCCCGACCAGCTCCTCGCGGGAAAAGGCCGGCAGCCAGTTGCCCGTGGCATCGCGCCTGGCGCCGATCTTCGTCACGATGCACAGGTCGGCGGGGTAGGGATGCAGCGCCTCGCGGATCAGCTGGTTGGTGATGTGCGGGCCGTAGAAGTCCGATGTGTCGATATGGTTCACCCCGCTCTCCACTGCGGCACGCAGCACGGCGCGGGCCGCCGCGGGATCCTTCGGCGGGCCGAACACGCCCGGCCCGGCCAGTTGCATGGCGCCGTAGCCGAACCGGTTGACGGTGCGGTCGCCGAGCTGCCAGGTGGTGTTTGAGGTGTTCGCCATGTCGTTCTCCTTGGTGAGTAGTTGATGAAGAAAGGATACGGGCGCTTCGACTGCACGACAATCCGGTAAAGTATGCATGGGTTGTACGAAATTTCGAACAATGGTGAGGTAACACGGCATGAAAGTCGATCTTGGGGACCTGAACGCCTTCGTGACGGTGGCGCGCGCGGGCGGATTTCGCGATGCCGCGCGGGCGGCCGGCGTCAGCGCGTCCGGGCTGAGCGAGGCGGTGCGGCGGGTCGAGGCGCAACTGGGCGTGCGCCTGCTGAACCGCAGCACCCGCAGCGTGGTGCCCACCGAAGCGGGGCGCGGCCTGCTCGACCGCCTGGCACCGGCGTTGACCGAAGTGCAGTCCGCGCTCGACGTGGTGAATGCCTTCCGCGACCGGCCCAGCGGCACGCTGCGCCTGAACGTGCCGCTGGCGGCGGCGCGGCTGGTGCTGCCGGCCATCGTGCCGCGCTTCATGGCGGCGTATCCCGACATCGTGGTCGACGTCGCCGTCGAGGACAGCTTCGTCGACATGCTGGCCGCCGGCTTCGACGCCGGCATCCGCTATGAAGAGCGGCTCGAGCAGGATATGATCGCGGTGCCGATCGGCCCGCGCGTGCAGCGCTTCGCCGCGGCCGCATCGCCGGCCTATCTCGAGCGCCACGGCCGGCCCGCGCATCCCCGCGACCTGTTGCGGCACGCCTGCCTGGCCGGCTACTTCCCCGGCGCCACCACCACGCAGTGGGACTTTGCCCGCGACGGCGAAACGGTGCGCGTCGATCCGCAGGGGCCGC
>DASVVD010000725.1:0-4668 GCA_036386715.1 Pseudoduganella sp. | reverse complement strand
AGGGCGGGACGGGGCGGCAATGTCGTCCTGTCCCCTTCTCCTTATCCAGGATCGCGCTCCGCAACGGTATGCGGATGAGACCGGAACAGTTCAACGAGCCAGTTGACGAAAGTTCGTGTCCGGACGCTCAGATGCCTGTTGGGCATATAGACGATCGAGATCGCATTCGGTTTCGTCGTCCACTCCTGCAGGATCGGCACCAGGGTTCCCGCATCGATATGCGGCTGCGCCATGAAGGTCAGGGTCTGAATGACACCCAGCCCCGCCAATCCGGCTGCCAGGTGGGCGTTGCTGTCGTTGACGGATACGGCGTAATGTCCACGCACGACAAGGTGTTCATCGGCTTTCCTGAATTCCATCGGGCTCTGGCGCCCGGCGTTCGCATAGAAATAACGCACCAGCGTATGCCCGTCTTCCAGCTGCAAGGGATGATCGATGCGCGGGTGTGCCGCCAGGTAGGCCGGGGTGGCACAGGTAACGAAAGGGAGCGCGCCCAGGTAGCGCGCCACCAGTGACGAGTCCTGCAACTCGCCACCCCGGATCACACAGTCGACGCTGTCGCTTGCCAGGTCCACGGTGCGATCGCTCACACCGATATCGAGCTGCACTTCGGGGAAGCGCGCATGAAAGTCCGGCAACGCAGGGATGACCAGCAGTGACGCCATTGTCGTCCCCATGTCGACCCGCAGCCTGCCTTTGGGATTGGCCTGGGCGACCGCCAGGTCCGATTCCGCCTCCAGCCATTTGTCCAGCAACCCGCTCATGCGCTCGTAATAGGCGACGCCATCATTCGTCAGGTTCACGCGCCGCGTGGTTCGATTCAGCAACTTCACCCGCAAATGCGCTTCGAGCGACTGGATCAGTTTGGTAATGGCGTTGGGGTGCAAACCCATCATCGCCGCCGCCTTGACGAAACTGCCGGTCTCCACGATGCGCACAAAAGCCTGCACTGCCAGGAAGTAATCCATAGTCCTTCACACTCAGCCGATTATCACAAATCTGGTGATTCTAAATGCCGCTTTAGACTGTTTATCACTAATTTTTGCAGACGTACACTGATTTCACTCGAGCCAACGGCGGGCCCCTCACTCACCTGGCTGCCAACACAAAGGAAAAATCATGGAACAGTCTCTCAAAGGTAAGGTTGCGCTGGTCACCGGTGGCTCGCGCGGCATTGGTGCCGCGATCGTCAAGCGTTTGGCCGCCCAGGGTGCCAACGTCGCTTTCAATTATGCAAAGTCGCCCGACCGTGCGGCCCAGGTCATCAACGAGATCGAAAGCCTGGGCGTCAAGGGCTTGGCCCTGCAGGCCGATCAGGCGGATACGGCGGCCATCGGCGCGCTGGTCAATAAAGTGCATGAACACTTCGGCCGGCTCGACATCCTGGTCAACAGCGCCGGCGTCTTCGTCACCGGCGCAGTCGACGACGCGCAGGCCGACCTGGCGGCCTTCGAACACCAGTTCGCCGTGAATGTCGGCGGCGTCGTGGCTGCCGTACGGGCCGCCGTACCACTGTTGTCCGACGGCGGCCGCATCGTGTCGATCGGTACGACCGGGGCGGTACGGGCGCCGTTTCCCGGCATCGGCGACTACGTTGCAAGCAAGGCAGCCGTAGCGGCCTACAGCCGCGCATGGGCACGCGATCTCGGTTCCCGCAATATCACGGTGAATGTCGTGCACCCGGGCGCCATCAATACGGAAATGAATCCGCAGACCTCGGATTACGCGCCAGCCCTGTCACAGATGGCTGCGCTGGGACGCTATGGCCAGCCGGACGATATCGCCGGTGCCGTCGCGTTCCTGGTCGGCCCAGATGCCGGCTATATCACGGGTACCGCGATCACGGTCGATGGCGGCCAGCTGACGTGAGCAGTTGAGCTGCGCAGTTGAGCTGAACAACAGCACCAGCCGGCAAGTCCAAGGCTTTGCCGGCCCCTCCTCTCGACTTCAAGGACATGACATCATGAGTGATCATCGTATCCGGATTTACCAGCAGGGCGCCCCATCGGTCTTGACGTACGAACCGCTGCCCGCACCCTTGTCTTCGCCCGCCAAAGGGCAAGTCCTTCTCAGGCAGGATGCCGTTGGCGTCAATTTCGTCGACACGATGTTTCGTGACGGCAGCTTCACTGTGAGCCTCCCTTTCGACATGGGTGTGGAAGCTGCCGGCGTGGTCGAGGCAGTCGGTCCCGGCGACGCGGATTTTGCAGCAGGCGATCGCGCAGCTTACTTCTTTGTTCCAGGTGCCTATGCGAGTGCACGCCTCATCGATGCCGCAGCGCTGGTCAAATTGCCTGCGGACGTGACGACGCTGCAGGCAGCAGGCATGCTGTCCAAGGGATTGACTGCCTGGATGGCCGTGTACGGTGCCCATGCTGTCAGGCCTGGAGAAGTCGTGTACGTCAACGGTGCCAGCGGCGGCGTCGGCCTGCTGGTAGCGCAGTGGGCGCAAGCACTCGGTGCCACGGTGATCGCAGCGGTAGGATCGCCTGAAAAAATTCACATGGCCCGGCAGCAGGGACTGGAACATGTCGTGGCAAGCAATTCGGCAAGCTTCGAAAGTGACGTAGAAGCGCACACGGATGGTAAAGAGATCGATGTCGTGTACGAATTCATCGGCCGCGCCACGTTCGAGCAATCCCTGAAACTGCTGCGACCTGGCGGACGCCTTGTCCATATCGGCAATGCCTCGGGGCCTGTGGAGGTGAGAGGCAGCGCCATGGCAACGCGCAAGATCGACTATCTGCGACCGAGTACGCCACAGTACGTCAACTCGCCACAAAGCCTGGACCGGGCCAGCAAGGCACTGTTCGAGGCGATGCGACAGGGCGTTTTCGGCAAACCGGAAATCGGTCGATATCCCCTTGGGGAGGCTGTTCGCGCGCATGAGGACATCGCGGCGCGCCGGCATCGGCAGTTTTCCGTGCTGATTCCTTGAACGAGGCGCTGTTCGCGTAAGCCAGGTATCAAAGGGCGGTGAAATACGTGATGGCGCTTGTGTCCTGGCAAACGCGGCAGGCATGGTGGCCGAACGGTTTTACTTTGCCGGTGACGGGCAAATCAAGCCGGTCGTGCCGGGTGCTCCCGGTAGAAGAAGCTCGCCTGCTACCGGAGAGGCTGCGTCACGGCGAGGCTTTGGCGGACCTGCTCATCGCCACCACGTAATCGTAGCGATCTGCGCGATAGAGTGACTCGGTCAGCTCCAGCGGCCGGCCCTCGGCGGAAAACGATCGGCGCTCGATATGCAGCACCGGGTCGCCGATGTGGATGCCAAGCAGTTCATTGTCCGGCGCTGACGCTACTGATGCACGCAGGCGCTGGATCGCTTTGACCGGGCCGATTCCAGCTGCGTCCAGGGCCTGATACAGGGAATCGCCAAACTCGAGATTGCCCCCCAGCAGTTGTGCCGACAGGACGCTGCGTTCAATCGCCATCGGCACGGCATCGGCTGTTCTCACCCGTTCCAGGTGCATGACGAGGCAATCCGGCACCAGGCCCAATGCAAACGACTCCGACGGTGTGGGCCGGCGCAGCTCGCGCTTGAGCCAGTGCGAGCCCGGGCGGAGACCGCGGAGGTGCATGTCATCCGAAAAACTGGTCATTTCGGTCAGCGGCTGTTCGACACGTGCCGCGACAAACGTTCCGGCTCCCTGCCGGGCCTCGACGAGTCCCTGGCGAACCAGCGTATCGATGGCGCGACGCACCGTGTCGCGCGATACGTTGAAATAGGCCGCCATGTCCCGCTCCGGGGGAAAACTGTCGCCGGTCTTCATGCCTTCGGCAATGGCCGTACCCAATATCTGGGCCAGCCTGGCAGCCATCGACATGCGCACCCCGTTCAAAGTGGGGGCATGCAACTGGGTGATCTGTGCCGGATTAAATAATTCCATGTAAAAAGGCTGCCTGACAGTGTTCGTTCATTGGGATATGCAGTCTCCATCGAGCTGGAGTCCCCTGCAGACCTTACGATTGCCGATGTACCTGCAACGCCCGATGGATCGATCCGCCATGCCTGGCGGACAGCGCCTCGGCCTGCCCCGCATCGATACCGGCAAGCAGCATGAGAATCGCAATCCTGGGGCGCTGCCCAGCTTCCTGCAGCGTGCGTTCCGCCACGTCGGCCGATACGCTGGTTGCCTGCATCACGATCGATTGCGCGCGCAGCCGCAGCTTCTGGTTACGTACCTGCATGTCGACCATCAGATTGCCGTAGGTCTTGCCGAGTGACACCATGGTCAAGGTTGACAGCATATTGCAGATCATCTTCTGGGCCGTGCCTGCTTTCAGCCGTGTCGAACCGGCCAGGATCTCCGGACCGCAATCAACCTCGATCGCGACGTCGGGGATCGCGCTCACTTCGCTGCCGGTATTGCAGGCCACCGATACTGTCGCGCAGCCGACGCTGCGTGCGTAGCCCAGCGCACCGATGACATACGGTGTGCGCCCACTGGCGGTAAGGCCGACCACGACATCGTCGTGCCTTAGCCCGATCGCCGCCAGGTCCGCGCGCCCGCTTTCGGGGAAATCCTCGGCGGATTCGACTTCACCGCCGAAGCCACCAGCCACGATGCCGATGACTTTACCAGCCGGCATGCCGAAGGTTGGCTGGCATTCGAGCGCGTCCAGGTAACCCAGGCGCCCGCTGTTACCTGCACCGACATACACGAG
>DASVVD010000724.1:0-1964 GCA_036386715.1 Pseudoduganella sp. | reverse complement strand
TGGCGGCGCTGCAGAACCAGCAGGCGATGGACACGGTGATCGGCTGCTGCTACGAGCTGCTGCCGGGCCTGGTGCGGCTGGCGGTCAAGGAGCCGGCATTCCGCACCTTCATGATGAACAACCGCGACCGCGTGCTGGCGCAGCTGGTGCAGGCCCCGGCGCCGGCCTGAAAGACAAAAGCCCGCGAAGAATCCTCTCGCGGGCTTTTTTTCGACGGCACCGATGGCCGGGAGCTACATGAATCCGCCCACCACGTAGCCACCCGTCATCGCCACCACGAGCAATGCGCCGATCGGCGTGGGCGGCGCCGGCGACGGAATATCGCAGGCGCGGCACACCGCGCCGATCACCAGGCCCAGCACGGCCCCTGCCAGCAGCGCGCTCACGATGCGCCCCCTGCCCGACCGGGCTGCGCCTGCTCCGGCGGCGCATCGAGCGCATGGCCGCCGCAATGCCGTTTGTTTTCCGCCGCACGGCGCGCCACGTAGCGGTCCACCAGCCAGTAGCCGCTGCTCATCATGAACACCAGCAGCGCGCCCGACAGCACCGGCGGCGACGCCGCCGGAATGCCGAACCTGCGGCATGCCAGGCCGACGACGAACGACAGCACCAGTCCGGCAAGGATTTTTACGTAGTTCATCATCGCTCCATCAGAACGCGAAGCAGCTGCAGCCGAACGCACCCCAGAAGCCGGCATGGTCCGAGACCGGCACGGTCGACTTGCGGGCCACGTCATGCGAGTGCTTGTGCACCGCGCACGCGCCGGCGCACTGGTGCGCGATGTTGCTGCGTTGAGCGCTCTTCTGCGCCGCCGGCGCCACCGCCCGGTAGTGCCCGGGCACCTTGTTCACCGGCGACCAGTCCGGCAGCACCGGCAGTTGCGGCGGGCCCAGCTTGTCGAACTCGGCCTGGGCGAAGACGATCCTGCCGCCGACCACGGTGAGCACCGATTCGATCGACTTGATTGCCTCCTCGTCGACCCGGAAGAAATCGGCCGACAGCACGGCCAGGTCGGCCAGCATGCCTTCCTTGATGCGGCCCTTCTTGCCCTGCTCGTTCGAGAACCAGGCGCTGCCCGAGGTCCACAGCTCGATCGCCGTTGCGCGGTCGAGCCTGGCACTGGCGTCATACAGGCGCAGCCCGCCGACGGTGCGGCCGGACACCAGCCAGTACAGCGCGGTCCACGGGTTGTAGCTGGCCACGCGCGTGGCATCGGTGCCGGCGCCGACCGGCACGCCGTTTTCCAGCATGCGCCTGATCGGCGGCGTGTGGCTGGCCGCCTCGGCACCGTAGCGCTCGACGAAGTACTCGCCCTGGAACGCCATGCGGTGCTGGATCGCGATGCCGCCGCCCAGCGCTTTGACGCGTTCGATATTTTTCGGCGTGATCGTCTCGGCATGGTCGAACAGCCAGTGCAGGCCGTCGAACGGAATGTCGCGGTTGACCTTCTCGAACACGTCGAGCATGCGGCCGATCGATTCGTCGTAGGTGGCGTGCAGCCGGAACGGCCAGCGCTGCTCGACCAGGTGGCGCACCACCTGCTCGAGCTGGCCTTCCATCTCGGGCGGCAGGTCCGGGCGCGGCTCCAGGAAGTCCTCGAAGTCCGCGGCCGAGAACACCAGCATCTCGCCGGCGCCGTTGTGGCGGTACCAGTCGTCGCCGTCGCCCGGCTTGACGATCTCGGTCCACTTCTTGAAGTCCTGCAGTTCCTGGCCCTTGTTCTGGGTAAACAGGTTGTAGGCGATGCGGATGGTCAGCTGGTCCTGCTCGGCCAGGCGCTGCACCACCTGGTAATCCTGCGGGTAGTTCTGGAAGCCGCCGCCGGCGTCGATCGCGCTGGTCAGGCCCAGCCGGTTCAGCTCGCGCATGAACTGACGGGTGGAATTGACCTGGTGCTCCAGCGGCAATGCCGGGCCCTTGGCCAGCGTGGCATACAGGATCATCGCGTTCGGGCGCGCGATCAG
>DASVVD010000723.1:0-2983 GCA_036386715.1 Pseudoduganella sp. | reverse complement strand
CGCCAGGCGCCAGGTCGTATTTGATGACCATGCCCATGCCCTTCAGTTCGCGGTCGGACTGCGGCTTGCCTGTGCTGCCGCAGGCGCCGAGTATGGTGAACAGCGGCAGGCTTGCCAGCATTTTTCTGCGTTTCATATTTTCTCACTCAACCTTCATATTGCTGCCAGCCGCGCTCGTCCAGCCACGCCGGACCAGTTCTGGCATCCACCACGCCGGACGGTTGCGACGCACCGGTCCCTGGAAATGGCCGGCCTTAGACCACTGAGCCAGCACGCCCCGCGATCGGCTGGCCGGGTACACAGGCCGCCGCCTAGAAGTCGCCGCCGTGATGAATGTACTGGTAGCCGCCCTGCCCGCCGCCAACCTGGATTTCCCACGCAAACTGCACGCCGTCATCGGCCAGGCGGAACCACAGCACGATCGCACGCCGGGGGCCGGCCTTCACTTGTGAAAACAGTTCGTCGGGCAGGCGGCTCAATACCTCCACCGTGTAGTCGCCCACCACCGTCCCGGTCGTCCAGTACTTGCCCGGCTCGGTGTTTTCCCGCCACGTGATGCGTGCGCGCCGCGGGAACGACATATTGGCGCTGGCCATGGAACTTGTCCCGGGATTCCGATGGGTCAGCGTGGATGGTCCAAACAGCCGGTTGCCGGCATCTGTCAACGCTTCCACGCCCGACTTTGACGCGGCGCCAGGCGCCAGATCGTATTTGATGACCATGCCCATGCCTTTCAGTTCCCGGTCGGACTGCGGCTTGCCTGTGCTGCCGCAGGCGCCGAGTATGGTGAACAGAGGCAGGCTTGCCAGCATTTTTCTACGTTTCATATTTTCTCACTCAACCTTCATATTGATGTTATAGCCGTGCTCGTTCAGCCACGCCAGGTAACCCTTGGTATCTACCGTGCCGGAAATGCTGTCGTAGCTGAGCGGATTCGGCTTATAGGTAATGAACTGCGTTGTATCGGCATAGGTCATCAAGCCGGACGTCTGCTTGCGCTGGCGGACCGTGGTGCCGTCACCATAGTTCACATTACGGTCTTCGCTGCTGTCAGTGGGGCCGCCCCCCGGCGCGTCGCTCATCAGGTTAAAGCTCTTGTCATGCAACACCGGATTGGCGATGATGGTGCGATCGGGTTCCTTGATTTTCACGCCAGCCAGTTTCGCCTGGTCGACCATCCACGACATGGCGATCTTGGCCAGGTCCTGCTGCGGGAAGCCGCCGCCTATGGTGGCATAGCGATAAACCGTCTTTTGCCCGAGGCTGTTGGTCACCGTGGTCAGGCCCGGGCGTTCGAAGGCAAGTTGCACCTTGCCCGCATCGTTCGCATGCGTCGACAGCACGGCCTTGCCAGCGGCGTCGTAGCCGTAGGTCGCATAACGCCGGCGCGCCGGCTTGCCATCCTCGCCCTTGCCTTCCAGCGTGATGCTGGTCAGCAGTGTCTGCAGGCGCGCATCTTCATAGTGGTAGGCGCGGCCCCCGCCGCTGGCGTCGTGACGCACGCGTACCAGGTTGGCCAGCCGGTCGTTTGCGCCACCCATGGCACCCTTGGCCGCGGCGCTGTCGTATTCATAGCTGAAACGCCCCAGCGGGCTGTCGATGGCCTGCCTGACGGCAGCGATTGAATAGTGTAAATCGACATGCGGGCCGCATGCATCGCAGGTTGAAAACGTGATGCGCCGCAGGCTTTTCTAGCCGCGCTGCGATGCGTAGCTCATCGCTTCCCCCAGGAAGGGTGCGTAAAACCCGATCAGGCGGCGGCTGCGCGGGAGGAAGTACAGCAATTCGGTTTCAAGACAACGCGCGCCGTCTGTGTAGCCGACGAACGGTTGCTCGATCACGTTGGTGAAAATGATATGTTCGTCCTTTAACTTCTTTTTTTGCATGCGATCGATCAGCACGAGCCGCGGCGGATAGCGATATGTCGTACTGCCGTCTGTCTTGTCGATCATCAGTGCCCATGCCAGTGGACTGTTGCCATCCTGGACGAAAACGAGACGTTTGCCGGTGCTCAGGGACGGCGAATAGGTGAAGTCCGGCGCCATCTGTGCCATCAAGCGCAAGTTCCATTCAGGCTTTGTAAAAGCTGCGAATTCTTCGGCATTCATGACGATACGCTGCCTGTTCTGGTGCACAGCTTTCCAGTAAAGCGCGTCCTCGGCCAGCGGCACGCCATTCGTCCGCTCCGGGACCTGCGGATCCATGTCCCGCAAATACAGTGGCGACGTGAGCACGCCGCGCCCGGCCGCTTCGATATACCACGCCTCCATCAGGGCGCGAATTTCGAACTTGATATTCGAATTGTGCGTCACGAGTCTTTCCCGGATAACATCGTTCACGGTCCGGTCGTAACAGTGACGCAAACTGCCAAGGGCCGGATCCAATGTGCCTGGATGCAGGAAGTTCCGATATCCGGCGCGACATTCCGGCTGCGCTTTAAAACGCTCGAGAAAGGAAGATGTGTATGAACTTTCATGTTGCCCCGGCTTGCACCAGAGTTTGCAGCGCAGCGATTCTTCTTCATATTGCCGGCCAAGCTCATTGATCACCGGCGGTGGCAGGATTTCACTGAGCAGGACTTCTATCACGTGAAATACGCGCCAACCCTCGGAAATTTCCCTGTCCATCAGCTCGATCTTGTAATCAAGCAGCTTTCTGATATTCTCTGCCAACAGCTCGCGAAAGCGATTTGCAAATCCTTCAACCTCGACAACTTCCATATTATTCGCCCTCACCTTGTGCCGCTCCAACTAGAACCAGCTCTTGAACCAATCGATTGTGCCATCCAGTAGACCCTTCTGTTTTTGATCGCCCTTGACTTGCGTCTCGGCCTGGACAGTTGTCGGTTGAATGCAAACACCGCCACGAGTGCCGCCAGGGACATTTGCCCGGCGCTTGATACGGCCACCGCAGCGGAAAGCGACGCAAGCATGCCTGCGATGACCGGCGCCGCGACGACTGTCACCGCAAGTGTGTGCCAACC
>DASVVD010000722.1:0-1942 GCA_036386715.1 Pseudoduganella sp. | reverse complement strand
TGCCATGGCAAGCGCTATAACCGCGAGACGCTCGAAGTCCTTTACAAGGGCAAGAACATCACCCAGGTGCTGGACATGACGGTGGAAGACGCACACGAGTTCTTCAAGCCCGTGCCCACCATCGCGCGCAAGCTGCACACGCTGCTCGACGTGGGCCTCGGCTACATCAAGCTTGGCCAAAGCGCGACCACGCTTTCGGGCGGCGAGGCGCAGCGGGTGAAACTGTCGCTGGAACTGTCCAAGCGCGACACCGGCCGCACGCTGTATATCCTCGACGAACCGACGACCGGCCTGCACTTCCACGACATCGACCTGCTGCTGAAGGTGATCCACCGGCTGCGCGACCAGGGCAACACGCTTGTCGTCATCGAGCACAACCTGGACGTGATCAAGACGGCCGACTGGCTGGTCGACCTCGGCCCGGAAGGCGGCGCCGGTGGCGGCCGCATCATCGCGACCGGCACGCCGGAGGATGTGGCGGCCAATCCGGAAAGCGTCACCGGCAAATACCTGGTGCCGCTGCTGAAGAAGAAGTAATCGGGCGGAAGAAACAAGCGGCATGATGTCCCGGAAGCCGGCTCCTTGCAGCCGGTTTTTTTTCGCCTGCCCGCCAGTGAAACATGCGCTTGGTGGCCAGGCGAACAGCGCCATTCGCCGAATCACCGGACAATCTGCCTGGAGCTACTCACTACAGGAAACGAATGGACGGTATCGCATTGTGGGCCCAGGCGGGCTTCTGGGGATTCGTGGCCGGCGCCGCACTGCTGCTGGGTGCCGGCGTCGGCTATTACATGGCGGTACCGCAGCGGATCATCGCCGCCATCATGGCCTTCGGCAGCGGCGTGCTGATTTCGGCATTGTCCTTCGACCTGATGGACGAGGCGTTCCGCCAGGGCGGCTTCAATGCCACGGCAGGCGGATTCCTGGCAGGCGCGATTGTCTTTACCGCGGCCAACCGGATACTGGCATACTTCGGCGCCAAGCACCGCAAGCGCTCCACCGGGCGCCAGCCGGAGGAAGGCAACGGCGCGGCATTGGCGGTCGGCGCGCTGATGGACGGAATACCGGAATCGATCGTCATCGGCCTGTCGCTGCTCAAGGGTGGCGCGGTCAGCGTGGTGACCGTGGCCGCCATCTTTCTTTCCAATATTCCGGAAGGGCTGTCCAGCGCCGCCGGCATGAAGCGGGCCGGCCATTCGGCCCGGTATATCTTTGCCATCTGGGGCGGCATCGCGCTGGCATCGGGTGCGGCGTCACTGACCGGCTACACCGTGTTCCAGCATTTTTCCCCGGCGGTGATCGCGGCCACGACGGCGGTGGCGGCCGGCGCGATCCTGGCGATGCTGGTCGACACGATGATCCCCGAAGCGTTCGAGGAAGCGCATGATTTCGCCGGGTTGATCACCGTGGCCGGCTTTCTTGCCGCGTTTGCGCTGAGCAAGCTGGGCGGCGGCTGACCGCCCCGCCGCCCGTGGCCATGCCACTGTCGTGTCAACTACTGCGCCGGTTCCCGCGGTGGCAACGCCGCCAGCAGTGCATACGTGTCGGCGGCCCCCATCTTTTGTGCGGCATCCAGGATCGACACGCCGGCGGCATCGACCGCGAACGCATCGGCACCGCGCCCGAGCAGCAGGCGCGCCAGCTCCACCCGGTTGAACATGGCGGCAAACATCAGCGGCGTCTTGCTGTCACGGCCCGGGCCGTCGGGCTGCGCGCCATGATCGAGCAGCAGCGTGGCGATCGCCAGGTCGCCCTTGAATGCCGCGCCCATCAGCGGGGTCTGGCCGGCGTCGTTCTGCAGTTCCGGATCGGCACCGTGCTCGAGCAGCACCCGGGTCGTGTCAGGATGCCCGTTGTAACTGGCCAGCATCAGCAAACTGTCGCCCCGTTCGTTGCGCAGGTTGGCCGGCATGCCCTGCCCGAGCAGCGTGGCAAGCTCTGC
>DASVVD010000721.1:0-2863 GCA_036386715.1 Pseudoduganella sp. | reverse complement strand
ATTTCGGCAGCACCACGTCGGCCAAGGCATCGGCGCGCTACGCGTTCAACGACCAGCTGTCGGTGCGCGGCACGGCGTCGTCCGGCTTCCGCGCGCCGTCGCTGGCGCAGCAGTTCTACACGATCACCACCACCAATTTCGCGATCGTCAACGGCGAGAACCGCTCGATCGAGACCGGCACGTTCGCCGTGGGCAGCGCCGCCGCGCAGTCGCTGGGCGCCACGCCGCTGAAGGCCGAGAAAGCCCGCAACTTCGGCATCGGCGTGCAGTGGGCACCGCTGCGCAACTTCAACACCACGCTGGACCTGTACCGCATCTTCGTGGACGACCGCGTCGCGCTGTCGGCCAACATGACGCTGCCGCAAACGCTGCGCAACACGCTGGCCGCGCAGGGCGTGCAGGTGGGCGCGGGGCGCTATTTCACCAACGCGATCGACACGAAAACCACCGGCATGGACCTGGTCAGCACCTACCGCCTGGACCTGGCCAACCGCGACCGCGTGGACTTCACCGCCGCGTACAACCACAACAAGACCACCATCGAGAACGTGGCCGCCAACCCGGCGGTCCTGTCCGCCAACAACCTGCTGCTGATCGACCGGCAGACGGTCCTGCGCAACACCGTGGGTTCGCCGAAGGACAAGCTCAGCCTGGGTGCCGACTACACCGCCAATGGCTGGAGCGCCCGCGCGCTGGCCACGCAGTACGGCAAGTTCACCGTGCCGCAGAACATCGAGGCGAACGACCAGACCTACGGCCGCCAATGGGTGCTGGATGTGTCGGGCACCGTGCGCCTGGCCACCAACTGGCGCGTCACGGCAGGCATCGACAACCTGACCGACAGCTACCCGGACAGGACGACGACAGTCGCCAACCTGAACACGAACGGCATCTACCCATACTCGAACTTCTCGCCGGCCGGGTTCAACGGGCGGTTCTTCTATGCGAAGGTGGGGTACAGCTGGTAAATACCGACTGGCTTCAACGAAAAATCCCGCTTCGAGCGGGATTTTTTTTGGTCCTGCATTATTTTGGCCTTGCGTTAACCACGGCTGGCGGTACCTGCACGACAACGTCATGCAGTTCAACATGACCAGCAAGGGGTGGCACCCGGCGGATGACCGGCGAAAAAAATCCCGGCTGCGCCGGGATCAACTATGGGAACAGTTCGTTCTCACGCCGCTTCGCTTCCCAGCAGCGCCAGCTCGATATCGCCGCGCTTCAGTTCCGGCGCGAATTGCGTGATGAACTCGTAGGCATACTGGCGCAGGTAGGCGCCGCGCCGCACGGCGAGCCGCGTGGTGTTCTGGGCGAACAGGTGCGACGCTTCGATCGCGCGCAGGCCCTTGTCGCGGCCATGGTCGAATGCCATCGATGCCACCAGGCCCACGCCGAGACCCAGCGAAACGTACTGCTTGATCACGTCGGAATCCATCGCTGTCAGCACGATGTCTGGCCGCACACCGGCCTTGTCGAACGCATCGTCGATGTGGCCGCGGCCGGTGAAGCCCACGTCATAGGTGATCAGCTGGAACTCGGCCAGGTCTTCCAGCCGCACCGGCGTGCGCGTGAGCAGCGGATGGTCGTCCGGCACCACGATCAGGTGGCTCCAGCGGTAGCATGGGAACGACACCAGGTCCGGAAACTGCGACAGGCCCTCGGTAGCGATACCTATATCGGCCTTGCCGGACAACACCCACTCGGCGATATGCTCGGGCGAGCTCTGTTGCAGCGCGATCCGCACATCGGGGAACGTCTTGCGGAAGTGCGACACGGCGCGCGGCAGCGCATAGCGTGCCTGCGTGTGCGTGGCGGCCACCGACAGCGTGCCGGTGCTCTGGCCCTTGTATTCCATGCTGGCGTGCTGCAGGTTCTCGGCTTCGATCAGCAGGCGGTCGACGATCTTCAGGATGCCCTTGCCCGGTTCGGTCAGGCCCGTCAGGCGCTTGCCGTTGCGCTCGAAGATGACCACGCCCAGCTCGTCTTCGAGTTCGCGGATCTGGCGGCTCACGCCCGGTTGCGACGTGAACAGCGCATTGGCCACTTCGGTCAGGTTGTAGTTGCGGCGGGCCGCTTCACGGATGGAACGCAGTTGCTGGAAATTCATATGGAAGCTCCTTCGTCGACGAATACGCGCAGGCGCTTGGGCCGCACCACCAGGGTTTCCCCTTCCTTGAATCCAAGGTTCTGGAACCGTTCGTTGGAAATCGTGGCCTCGATCAGCTGGGCATTGTCGGTACGCTCGAGGTCCAGTTGTGCCAGCGGGCCGATCGCATGCGCGCGGCGCAGCTTGACGACGATGCCTTCGGCGCCGCTGACATAGCGGTCCACCTCCATCTCGTGCGGGCGCACATAGGCGGTGCCTTTGCCGTCGCGCACGTCGCTGTGGGCCGGCGCATCGAGCTGGACGCCTTCGCTGGCCAGCACGCCTTCGTGCACGCGGCCGTGGAACAGGTTGACGTTGCCCAGGAAGCCGTAGACGAAGGGCGAAGCTGGATGGTTGTAGACGGCGTCGGGCGTGCCGAGCTGCTCGACGCGGCCCTTGTTCATGACGACCACCTGGTCGGCCACTTCGAGCGCTTCTTCCTGGTCGTGGGTAACAAAGATGCTGGTGACATGCAGTTCATCGTGCAATCTGCGTAACCAGCGGCGCAGTTCCTTGCGCACCTTGGCGTCCAGCGCGCCGAAAGGCTCGTCCAGCAGCAGCACGCGCGGCTCCACCGCCAGCGCGCGCGCCAGGGCGATGCGCTGGCGTTGACCGCCCGAAAGCTGTGCGGGATAACGGTCCGACAGCCAGTCGAGCTGCACCAGCTTGAGCAGCGAATGCACCTTGTCCTGGATAAAGGCTTCCTGCGGCCGCT
The DNA here is from genome assembly GCA_036386715.1 of Pseudoduganella sp. Taxonomy (GTDB): domain Bacteria; phylum Pseudomonadota; class Gammaproteobacteria; order Burkholderiales; family Burkholderiaceae_D; genus Rugamonas. Next base: position 2 of record DASVVD010000721.1, on the reverse strand, counting down.
CG
>DASVVD010000720.1:0-2138 GCA_036386715.1 Pseudoduganella sp. | reverse complement strand
GGCATCCTGCCGCAGGATTCGATCGCGCTGCTGGCCCAGGAGCGCGGCGGCTACCTGGAGCAGGACACCTCGGCGTCGATGGACTGGACGCCGCTGCGCGAACGCATCAAGCAGTTCGGCATGCGCAACTCGAACTGCGTGGCGATCGCCCCGACCGCGACCATTTCGAACATCATCGGCGTGTCGGCCTGCATCGAGCCGACGTTCCAGAACCTGTACGTGAAGTCGAACCTGTCGGGTGAATTCACCGAGATCAACGCCTACCTGGTGCGCGACCTGAAGGCACGCGACCTGTGGGATGAAGTGATGATCTCCGACCTGAAGTACTTCGACGGCTCGCTGAGCAAGATCGACCGCGTGCCGCAGGACCTGCGCGACATCTACGCCACGGCCTTCGAAGTCTCGCCGACCTGGCTGGTGGAAGCCGCCTCGCGCCGCCAGAAGTGGATCGACCAGGCCCAGTCGCTGAACATCTACATGGCCGGCGTCTCGGGCAAGAAGCTGGACGAAACGTACAAGCTGGCATGGCTGCGCGGCCTGAAGACCACGTATTACCTGCGCACGATTGCCGCCTCGCACATGGAGAAATCCACTTCGAAGACCGGCGCGCTGAACGCCGTGTCGCCGGCCGCCATCGGCTCGACCGGCGCCGCACCGGCTGCCACCGCGACCGCCGGCACGGCCGTGCCGACGCACGCTGCCCCGGCCACGGTGCAGGAAGCAGAAGAGGGCGCCGCCTGCTACCTGCGTCCTGGCGATGCCGGTTTCGAGGAATGCGAAGCTTGCCAGTAAGTTGATCAATAAGCTTTAAATGAAAGCGGATGATGCCCGCCGGGCTCATCCGCACCACCGGCAGCCAGCCAGGCCCTTGCCCCGCGGCTGCCGAGTCGCCATCTAACATGCATATGGAACCGCCCCAACGGGGCCGTTCCCATTATCGAACGAAGGAAAAAACATGCTGAACTGGGAAGATGACGTGGCCAAGCCCGTCGCGACCGCACCGATCGCGGTCGAGCCGGAAACCACCGCCGAGCAGATCTCGCACCGCGTGAACGCCGACGACAAGCGCATCATCAACGGCAAGACCGACGTCAACCAGCTGGTGCCGTTCAAGTACAAGTGGGCCTGGGACAAGTACCTGGCCGGCTGCGCCAACCACTGGATGCCGCAGGAAGTGAACATGCAGCGCGATATCGAGCTGTGGAAAAACCCGAACGGCCTGTCCGAAGACGAGCGCCGCCTGGTCAAGCGCAACCTGGGCTTCTTCGTCACGGCCGACTCGCTGGCCGCCAACAACATCGTGCTGGGCACCTACCGCCACATCACCGCCCCGGAATGCCGCCAGTACCTGCTGCGCCAGGCGTTCGAGGAAGCGATCCACACCCACGCCTACCAGTACATCGTGGAATCGCTGGGCCTGGACGAGCAGGAAATCTTCAACGCCTACAACGAAGTGAAGTCGATCCGCGACAAGGACCAGTTCCTGATCCCGTTCATCGACACGCTGACCGACCCGGCATTCACCACCGGCACCACCGAGAACGACCAGACGCTGCTGAAATCGCTGATCGTGTTCGCCTGCCTGATGGAAGGCCTGTTCTTCTACGTGGGCTTTACGCAGATCCTGGCGCTGGGCCGCCAGAACAAGATGACCGGCGCCGCCGAGCAGTACCAGTACATCCTGCGCGACGAATCGATGCACTGCAATTTCGGCATCGACCTGATCAACACGATCAAGCTGGAAAACCCGCAGCTGTGGACGCCGCAGTTCCGCGACGAGATCAAGGCGCTGTTCCAGGAAGCCGTGGAACTCGAATACCGCTACGCCGAAGACACCATGCCACGCGGCGTGCTGGGCCTGAACGCGGCCATGTTCAAGGGCTACCTGCGCTTCATCGCCAACCGCCGCGCCGTGCAGATCGGCCTGGAGCCGATGTTCGACCAGGACGAGAACCCGTTCCCGTGGATGAGCGAGATGATCGACCTGAAGAAGGAGCGTAACTTCTTCGAGACGCGCGTGACCGAGTACCAGACCGGTGGTGCGCTGAGCTGGGACTGATCCCGGCGCAGGTCCATCCCAAGCCCGCCGCCCGGCGGGCTTTTTCGTTTCAGGCGCCTGCCTGCCACGCGATGAATTC
>DASVVD010000719.1:0-16104 GCA_036386715.1 Pseudoduganella sp. | reverse complement strand
AGGTCATCATGTCGACGACGCAGAACAGCCACCCTTCCAAGGAAGCGGTGCGTGAATACCTGGAACGCAGGAATCATGACGTGGCACCGCCACCAACCCCGGAGGAAATCCGGCGCCAGCTAGGTTGGGGCCTCGTGATGTTTGACCAGAAGTACGATGGCAGATCTTAAAAAAGGAGAACACAATGACGCACCGTATCGGTAACAAGGACGTCGCGCAAATGCGCGGCAAGGAAGAAAAAAAACGTACCCGTGCCTTCAACAAGGCAATGGAAGCCGAAAAGCAGGCCATTGCCCGCGCCAAATACCGTAACGAGATCAAGGGCTACGGCATGCCGGCCGCCTGACGGCGCATCCCGCCCGCCCTTATTTACCCCCTTATTTACCCGCCACCCACGGCGCGCCGTGGGTTTTTTTTCGCCCCCGGCAAGCCAGGTCCCGGGGACGCTCGCCGCGTCAGCGCGGCACGTGCCACCAGGCGGGAAGCAGGGCACGGATGTCCGGCCGGGCGAAGCGGTCGTCGATCAGGTGCACGGTGCCGGTGTCGGTGGTGGTGCGGATCACGCGGCCAGCGGCCTGCACGACTTTCTGCAGTCCCGGATACAGGTAGGTGTAGTCGTAGCCGGCGCCGAAGATGGCCTGCATGCGCTCGCGGATGCGCTCGTTGACGGGGTTCAGTTGCGGCAGGCCCAGCGTGGCGATGAACGCGCCGATCAGCCGCGCGCCCGGCAGGTCGATGCCTTCGCCGAACGCGCCGCCCAGCACGGCGAAGCCGATGCCCCGGCCGGTCTCGGTGAAGCGGGCCAGGAAGGCATCGCGCGCGGCTTCGTCCATGCGGCGCGGCTGGCGCCACACGGTCACGTGCGGGTGCTCGCGCTGGAACAGGTCGGCGGCCTTATCCATGTAGTCGAAGCTGCTGAAAAAAGCCAGGTAGTTGCCGGGCATGGCATCGTACTGCTCGCCCATCAGCGTGGCGATCGGCGCCAGCGAGCGATCCCGATGCTGGTAGCGGGTGGAGATATGCCCGGCGATGTGCACCGTCAGTTGCGCGGCCTGGAACGGCGACGCCACGTCCACCCACGCCGTGTTGGCCGGCATGCCCAGCGTGTCGCTGTAGTAGTTCCACGGGCTCAGCGTGGCCGAGAACAGCGCCACCGAGCGGGCGGCGGCAAAGCGCGGCTGCAGGAACGGCGCCGGCACGATGTTGCGCAGGCAAAGCACCGAGTTCACGCGCGTACCACCGCCACCGTTGGCACCCGTCGTCGATTTCGTGACGTCGAACACGGAATGGTCGCCGAAGCTTTCGGCCAGCCGGCCGAAGTGCAGCACGGCGAAATAGAAATCGAGCACGTCGGCATCGAACCACGCCGGGTTTTCCGCCATGTAGTCGCCGATATCGGCGGCGGCCGTCTGCAGCGCGTTGACCAGTTTGTCGGGCAGCGTGTCGTAGGCCAGGTAGTCGCCATCCTGGTCCTTTTCCAGTGCGGACCATTGCCGGTGCACCCGGTCCAGTGCTTTCTTCAGCGCGGGCGGCGCGGTTTTTCGCAGCAGCCGCAAGCCCGTGTGCTCCAGCTCCGCCGAATACATCTTGCGCGCGCGCGACACCATGTTGTGGGCCTCGTCCGCCAGCACGGCCACCTTCCAGTCGTTCATGACCGTCAGCGAATACAGCATTGCCGTCACGTCGAAATAATAGTTGTAGTCGCCCACGATCACGTCGGCCCACCGAACCAGCTCGCTTTGCAGGTAATACGGGCACACGCCGTGCGCCAGCGCCACCTCGCGCACGCCGGCGCGGTCGAGCATCGGCTGCTGCACCGCGGCGGCGCGCGCTGCCGGCAGCCGGTCGTAGAAGCCGCGCGCCAGCGGGCAGGAATCGCCATGGCACGATTTGTCCGGGTGTTCGCAGGCGGTATTGCGGGCCGCCAGTTCCAGCGTCCGCAGTGGCAGCAGCGGCGCGCCGGCCCGGATGTTCTCCACCGCATCGAGCGCCATGCGCCGGCCCGAGGTCTTCGCGGCAAGGAAGAATATCTTGTCGAGGCCATGCGCCGCGGCTGCCTTCAGCAACGGAAACAGGCTGCCGACGCTCTTGCCGATGCCGGTCGGCGCCTGCGCCAGCAGCGCGCACGAGCGGGCGCTGGCCTTGTACATGGCCTCGGCCAGTTCGCGCTGGCCGGGGCGGAAGTCGGCATGCGGAAAGCGCAGTGCCTGCAGTGCCTCGTCGCGTGCGGCGCGGTGCGCCAGTTCGCCTTCCGCCCACACCAGGAACGCCGTGCATTGCGCTTCGAACCAGCCCCGCAGCGCCGCCGCATCGTGCTCTTCGACGAGATGCGTTTCCTTCTGCGAGCCGATATCGTAATAGACCAGCGCCAGCCGCAAGCCCGCCAGGCCGCGCGCCGCGCACAGCAGGTGGCCGTACACCTTCAGCTGGGCCCAGTGCAGCGCGCGGTGGTTGGCCGGCATGCGTTCCAGGTCGCCGCGGAAGGTCTTGATTTCCTCGAGCTGGTTGCGGGCGGGATCGTAGCCGTCGGCGCGCCCGCGCACGTGCAGTGCGCCGAACGTGCCGGACAGGGTGATCTCGCGCTCGTAGTTGTCGTCGCGGCGCGATGTGACGACGCCGTGCCCGGCAACGCCTTCCTGCGCGGTGGGCGAGGGCGTGAAGCGCAGGTCGAGATCGCCGGCCTTGGCGGTGAACTCGCACAGCGCGCGCACGGCCACGCTGTACCGTGCCGAACTCTGTGCCGCGTCTTGCCGCACATCCTGCGCTGCGTCTTGCGCCGGGTCTTGCGTCACCTTCTGCGCGATGGTCCCGTCCCTGCCGACCGCGGCGGTCATTCCGTCGCCCACTGCAGGTAGCACACCGTGACCGGCATGCGGTGCCGCGCGCAGTAGTCGATCCAGCGCAGCTGGTTGTCCTGCAGGCGGTCGCCGGGGCCCTTCACTTCGATCATGTTGTAGCGCTGTTCCGCCGGCCAGAACTGGATCAGGTCCGGGAAGCCGGTGCGGTTGGCCTTCACGTCCTGCAGGATGCGCAGGAACGACTGCTTCAGGTGCGCGGCCGGAATGCAGTGCAGGGCCAGGTCGAGCAGCGTTTCGTCGAGCGCGCCCCAGAACACGAAAGGCGAGGAAATGCCGCGCTTGGCGGCCAGGTTGCGCCGGATCGCGGCGGGGTAGGTGCCGTCGTCGAGCCGGGCCAGGCAGGCATCGAACTGGGCGGTCCGGCGGCGGTGGAAGTCGGCGCTGTGCAGGTCGGTCGGGCCATGATGGAACGGGTGGAAGAACGCGCCGGGAATGGCGGCGAACACGGCGTCCCAGCACAGCAGGCCGAACAGCGAATTGATCAGGGCGTTCTCCACGTAGAACACCGGCGCGGCATCGCAATGCAGGTGTTCGCGCACCACCCCTTCCACCCACCACTGGCCTTCCGGCCGGGGCAGTGCGAGGTCGAGGCGCTCGGGCGGCACGGGCTTGCGCGCCGCGCCGCGCGGGTGGCCGAGGCGGCGCGCCAGCCGCGGCGCCATGCGCAGCAGATGCTGCCGTTCCGCTTCGCTCTCCGGCGCCGCCATCGCCCGCTGCAGCCGTTCCCAGGCCGGGCCGAACTGCTCGTCCTTTTCCAGTACGCGAATGGCGCGGGCCCGCGCGCCAGGCCACGCGCAATCGCTGTAGATGGTGCAGGCACCGGCCCACTCGCGCAATTTTTCCATTTGCTGGCCCAGCTGGAACAGCAGCTTGTCGCGCCGGCTGGCCAGCCACTCATTGCCGGTCCCCGGCGGCGGCACGTCGGGCAATACCGCCAGCGGATGTTCGCCGTCGCGGAAGCGTTCGCGGCAGGCATGCAGCTGCAGGTACTCGTCGATGTCGCGGCGCGTGCGGAAACCGCGTGCCGCTTCCGGGATCTCCACGGTCTCGAAACGGAACACGCCGAGGTCGGACAGCACGAACTCGGTCCAGTCCTGGTGGTAATTGCCGAAGAAAATCAACCGCAGCCGGTCGCACAGTGGCTTCGCGACGATGCGGTAGGCTTCGTCGCGCGGTTCGATGCCGCCGCACCATGCCGGGAATGGCCGTTCGCCGGCATGCTCCACGCGCAGCGCCTCCAGCTGCATTTCCTTGCGGGCCGCGCGCAGCGCGCCGGTCAACCCGAACGCCTGGCACAGCTCGGGCTTTTGCAGCAGGTCGAATAGTTCGTCGATGGAGACCGCCGGATCGACGACGATCCAGCCGGCCTGTGCCAGGGGCAGCGCCGCGCTGCGGGCACAGCCGATTTCGTCGTACACCAGCTTCGAGGCGCGGAACAGTTGTCCCTTGCGCATCACCATCCGCACGAACAGCGCACGCGAAGGCCGGGGCAGGGCGGGAAAGCGGCCGATGAAGTCGCGCTCCTCGTCGTCGAGCAGGTCGGCGTAGCGTTCGCCGATCCATTCCAGCACCCGGTGGAAGTTATCCAGATAATAAAAAAGGTTTTCCAGGACGGGTTTCATCGGCACTGCGGGAGAGCTTGGGACAAGAAAAAGCGGCGGGAGGGCGAAAGGCTGTATTTATATACAGTCTATCGCTTCTCCCGCCGCTTGCCCACCTATTTTTGCGCGACGGTAATATGCCGTCGGCGCCGCATCAATGCTTGGTGGCCGCTTCCTGCTGTTTCTCCTGCTGCTGTTGCTGCTGTTCGGCGATGCTCGCCGCCTTGGCCAGCTGCTGTTCGAATGCACCCACCGCCTGGCGCGTGGCCTTGGTCACTTCCTCGTAGCCCTTGAAGGCGTTGTCGATCGCCGTCTTGACGATTTCCACCGCGTTGTCGGAGCCCGGGCGCACGTTTTTCGTCACGTCATAGATCAGTGCCGAGAGGTTGGTGCGGGCTTCCGCCAGATGGGCCTCGGCCGCGCTGGTGAACTCGGAATGGATTTCAGTGAGGATCTGGCCGAGCTGGTGGTTGTACTCGGCGACATTGGTCAGGTTCTGCATCCGGGCGCTGGCGGCCGCCATGGCCGCTTTCGGATCGGAGGTCTGGCTGATTTCCCTGCCGGTCGCCAGGCTCTTCTCCATGCCGCTGCGGGCGGTATCGATATTGAGCTGCACCACCTGCTCGAGGCCCTGCACGGCCTTGCTGGTCAGCGTATTGAAGGTTTCGAGCTGGAACTCGAACAGGGTTTTCGTCGCTTGGGCGAACTGCTCGGGATTCTGAAACATGTCTCCTCCTGTGTGAAAAAGCATTGTCGGCCCATTATTGAACACGAATCAACTTCTCGCAACGGGAATCCTTGTAGGGGCCCAGCAGTTTGCGCCAGCCCGGGCCGAGCGGCGTCTGCGCGCAGACCTTGGTGCTGTCGGTGACGCTTTCCCACAGCCACCAGGGGGCGGGGGCGGCATTGGCGGCGGCGGCCAGGAAAACCGCGAAGATGAGTGAATGTTTCATCATGGCGCGACGGCAGGCAGGGTCAGCGTGAAAGTGGTGCCGGCGCCCGGCGTGCTGCGCACGGCGATCCGGCCGCCCAGCACACCGGTGACGATATTGTGCGTGACATGCAGGCCGAGGCCGGACCCGCCGGCACCGGGCCGGGTCGTAAAGAACGGATCATACACCCGGGCAAGAATTTCCGGCGCAATGCCGGCGCCGTCGTCGGACACCGACAACGCGATCGCTCCATCGTCCAGCGCGCCGGCGGCAAGCGTGACGACACCGTCGCTGCGGCCGTCCAGCCCATGCATCACGGCATTCTCGAACAGGGCGGTGATGGCTTGCGCGAGCGGGCCCGGGTAGCTGTCCATCACCAGTCCTGCCATGATTTCCTGCACCACGCGCGGGCGCGGCAGTGCCGTGCCGGCAGTCAGCGGCAGCACCAGTTCGGCAATAAATTCATCGAGCCGGAACTGGCGCCGCTGCGAGCTGGCGGTGTCGACCGCCACCTGCCGGAAGCTGGCGATCAGGGCTGCCGCGCGCCGCAGGTTGCGCACCACGATATCGTCCGCCTCGCCGGCATGGGCCAGGAACTGTTCCAGGTCGGAGCGCCGCAGGCCCGCGGCCAGGCTGGCGCGCAAGGCACCCAGGCGCTCGCTCATCGCGCTGGCGATGGTGAGCGTATTGCCGATCGGGGTATTGAGCTCGTGGGCCACGCCGGCCACCAGGCCGCCGAGCGCGGCCAGCTTGTCACGGCGCACCAGTTCATCCTGGGTCTTGCGCAGGTCGTCCAGCGCGGCGGCGAGTTCGGCGCTGGTCCGTTCCGCGCCTTCCTTGGCATGGCGCAGTTCGGCCGTGCGCTCGGCCACCAGTTCCTCCAGGTGGTCGCGGTGGCGCGCCAGTTCCGCCTCGCGCCGGGTGCGCTCGATGGCGATCCCGGCCAGGTGCACGGCCACGGCGATCAGTCGTTCGTCATCCGCGCGGGGCAGGCGCACGTCGCGGTAGTAAATGGCGAACGAGCCGAGCACCGTGTGCGGGTCGGTCATGATCGGCATGGCCCAGCACGCGTGCAGGCCTTGCTCCAGCGCTACTTCGCGCCAGCCGGTCCACCGCGGATCCTGGCGAATGTCCGCCGCCACCACGGGTTCGTGGCGAAACATCGCACTGCCGCACGAGCCGACATGCGGACCGATCGCCAGGCCGTCGAATGCCTGCATGAAATCACGCGGCAGACTGGGCGCGACGCCGCCGCGCATGGTCACGCCATCTTCGTCCAGCAGCAGCACGGTACACACCAGGCCCGGCGCCTGCCCCTCGATCAGGCGCAGCAACTTGGCGAGGATGTCCGGCAACGGCGCGCCGCGCGCGATCATTTCCAGCAGTTCGTTCTGGCCCGTGCGCAGCGCTTCGGCGATGCGCCGGCCCGTCACATCGGCCACCCGCATGTGCAGCAGCCGCAGGCCATTTTTTTGCAGCGCCACGAGGCGCAGTTCGCCGTCGATCTGGCGCCCGCTGCTGTGCTGGAACTTCAACGGAAAGATGCGGATGTCGCCGGACAGACCGCGTGCAATGAGGTCATGCACGGCATCGCCCGATGCGCTGCCGTCGGGCTGGCGGGGCGGGCACAGGTCGGCCAGCCGCATGCGCATCAGCTCCTCGCCGCTGCGCCCGAACATCCGCTCGGCATTGCGGTTGACGTCCACCGGCAGGCCGCGCGCCGCGTCGAACAGGATGATGGCATCGGGCGAGCCGGCCAGCAGCGCGTGGTAATTGACCTCCAGGTTGCCCGTGTCGAGCGGTCCGCCGACCGGCAGCCAGGCATGGCGCGCCGCCAGTTCGACCGTGACCTTCTCGACCACATCCTCGGGTGCGCAGGGCAGCCGCAGGTAGCCGGCCGCGCCGGCAAGCAGCGCCTGTTCCTGTTCCTCGTCGGACGGGGCGGCCGACATCACCAGCACCGGCGCCGCGCCGGCCAGGCGGGCGCACAGCTCCATGCGGGCGCTGCCGGCCAGTGCCGCGTCGAGCAGCACCAGCGCCACGCCGTGTTCCGGCGCCGGCGCACGCATGGCCGCCAGCGCGGTATCGCCGCGGTTGACAACGTCCACGTGGAAGCCGGCGCGCGCCAGTACCGCTTCGAGCTCGGGGAAGCCGCTGGCGCTGGCGATCAGGATGGTGTTCGGGGTATCGGCTGAAATGGACATGGGAAGAGTGTAGACCATGTCGGGGCGGGGTGGCCAACATGGCGCCGCCAGCAACAAAAACGCCGCCGATCCTTGCGAATCGGCGGCGTTTCCAGGGTTCTTGCGAACCCGCTATCCGGTAGAGTGGTGCCCACGGAGGGACTCGAACCCCCACACCTTGCGGCACATGGACCTGAACCATGCGCGTCTACCAATTCCGCCACGTGGGCCCTGTTTTCCTTACTTCGTTGCGGTGTTCAGCAACAGAAGGCACGCATCATAAAGGCCGCCGCCGGATCCGTCAACCTTCGTTTTTGTTTTTGCGAAATATTCTCTGCTTCCATGCGGATTTGCGTGCCGCGCCGCCGCCCAGCAGCATCAGCCCGGCGCCCAGCATCGCCCAGCCCGACGGCTCCGGAACCGGCGACACGTTCCAGCCGATCACGTCCATTGCCAGCAGGTCTTCCTGCGAAATGGCCAGCACTTCTCCCAGGCCGGCGGTAGGATCCATCAGGCCGATGTACAGGTCGTCTTTCCAGTGGCTGGCCTGGCGGCCATCGCCATGCGTGACCCCGGTGGAGAATTGCGCGCTTGCCGTGGCGCCGCCATCGATCGAGAAGTACTTGTCGCGATTGTCCGCGGTCCAGTCGATCACGCCCAGCGCGGCGCTCCGCGCGGAATAGCGGAACATGTCCAGGCCCGAAGCGAACGTGAACGCGTCGTCCGGGTACAGGTCCGGTGGCGTGGCGTTGAAATCCAGCACGTCGACGCCGCTGCTGAAGCCGAGGGTATGGCCGATCTCATGGGCGGCAACGCCGACGAAATCGTAGGCGTTCGCGTGGATGCCGTCGTGCGGGTTGAAGTCGAACGCGAAGTCGCTGTTGAACTGGATGAAGCCGTCACAGCTGCCGATGCAGCCGTCCAGCGACTGCTGCAGTGTCGCCAGGCCGATCGCCTTGGCTTCGGCACTGGTGACGGCCACCAGGGAATTGTTGGCGTTGCCGTTATTGTCGAGGTAGGGCATGGCGCTGCCTGCGCCGTTCGGGCTGTTCGACGTGCGGTTCAGCAGCATGCCGAAGCTGTTGCCGCCGGCGAGGCTGCCGGTGGCGATCGCGTCCGCCCCGGAGGCGGCGTCAGCCACCAGGCCCTGCCGGAACGATGAATACGAATACAGCAACTGGGCCGACTGGGCCTGCCCCAGGATGCCGGGACTCAGTGGATTGAAGCCGACCGTGAGATTGATCGTGACGTTGTCCTTGAGCAGGTTCGACCAGCGCGAGGCTGCGGCAACGAAGCCCTGTTGTGCCTCTGCCGACGTGCCCGGCGTGAACTGGAAATTGAACACGGGCGCGGCGGATGCGGGGGCGGCGGTGGCAATGGCGCAGGCCAGTGCGATGGCGGTTGCAAGCGTTTTGATGATGGATTCCCTGGGTAGTTGGACGAAACAATGGCCAAAAGCTTTTATAGCTTTCATGCCAGGCCGGAAGATGCACCCGGATAGCGGGAGGCCCGGCGCATGAAGCCCGCCGAAACGGCCAAGAAAAAAGCCGCAGACCTGGTGATCTGCGGCTTTCCATTATCCGGTGGTGCCCACGGAGGGACTCGAACCCCCACACCCTGCGGCACATGGACCTGAACCATGCGCGTCTACCAATTCCGCCACGTGGGCACAGTGTCAGACAAGCTGCACCTGCATGCGCTGCGGTGTCCTGCAGCGTGGCAAGGATATTATCTTCCGGCAAGGAACTCGGCAATACCTATTCATGCTTTTATGTAAATATTGTCTGGCAAGGCAATGCCTGGTGATCGCCATGTGCACCGGCGCCAACGAAAAAAAGCCGTGATCTCACGATCACGGCTTTTTCTCCAAATCCGGTAGAGTGGTGCCCACGGAGGGACTCGAACCCCCACACCTTGCGGCACATGGACCTGAACCATGCGCGTCTACCAATTCCGCCACGTGGGCACTGCTGACTCATTTTTCGCTGCGCTGTACTGCAACGAGGCACGCATCATAGCGGCAGGCAGGGCATTGTGCAAGGGGTTGATATGATCTTTTGGAAATATTTCCCAGGAGCGCAATCCAATGCCGGGCCGAAAGCAAAAAAGCCGTGAATCGACTGATTCACGGCTTTCGTGCGGGCCTGAAGCCCGGTATCCGGTAGAGTGGTGCCCACGGAGGGACTCGAACCCCCACACCTTGCGGCACATGGACCTGAACCATGCGCGTCTACCAATTCCGCCACGTGGGCACTGAGTTAAAGCTTGGTACAACTTCGCTGCAACTTCATACATCCTGCAACTGCTGTTATGATATCGCCTTGGAGAGTTTTGCGCCAGATGAACTTTCATTCCATACTGCACATCGACTCTTTTACAGCTTCCCGCATCGCTGCGAGAGACCGGATTATAGAGCAATGCCGGGAAATGTCAAAGGGCAATGTGCTGTACATAAATGGGGGGCATGAACGGGCAAGAGCGGGGCACGAAAGTGCGCCCGGCGCACGCCCGATTGGCCCGCGTTAGGCAAACCGCCGCACCTCCGGTACACTACGCTGCCATCTTTCCCCCTGATCATCCACACTAATAAGATCAAAGAACAGTTTTGAACCAGACGATCCATACCATTCCAAGCCGCGAGGAAATCCTCGGCATTTTCCGCAGCGCCAATGCGCCGCTCGACCTGCGCACGCTGTCCATGTCGCTCGGCGTGAAATCCGACTCCCAGGAAGTGTTGACGCGCCGCCTGAACGCGATGGAGCGTGACGGCCAGATCCGTTCCGACGGCAGCGGCTTCTATGTACTGGCCGACCATTCCGGGTTTGTCTCGGGCCGCGTCAGCGCGCACCGCGACGGCTTCGGCTTCGTGATTCCCGACGAGCCGGGCGACGACCTGTTCCTGTCCGAACGCGAAATGCAGAAAGTGCTGCATGGCGACAAGGTCATGGCGAAGGTCACCGGCTATGACCGCCGCGGCCGTCCTGAAGGCACGATCGTCGAGGTGGTGCAGCGGGGTAATACGCACATCATCGGCCGGCTGCTGAAGGATAACGGCGTGTGGGTCGTGGCCCCGGAAGACAAGCGTATCGGCCAGGATATCCTGGTGTCCGGTTCGCCCGGCAAGGCCAAGAGCGGCCAGATCGTCAGCGTCGAGCTGACCGAGCAGCCTGGCCGCTTCAAGCAGCCGGTCGGCCGCATCGTCGAAGTGCTGGGCGACATGGACGATCCCGGCATGGAAATCGAGATCGCCGTGCGCAAGTTCGGCGTGCCGCACGTGTTCTCCGATGCGGCGCTGAAGCAGGCCGGCAGGCTGCCGGACGTGGTGCATGAAAAGGACTGGGGCGACCGGGTCGACCTGCGCGACGTGCCGCTGGTGACGATCGACGGCGAGGATGCGCGCGACTTCGACGACGCGGTGTATTGCGAGCCGGTGAAGGTGGGGCGCACCAATGCGTTCCGCCTGATCGTGGCGATCGCCGACGTTTCCCATTACGTGAAGCCGAACGATGCGCTCGATACCGATGCGCTCGAGCGCAGCACGTCGGTGTATTTCCCGCGCCGGGTGATCCCGATGCTGCCGGAAAAACTGTCGAACGGCCTGTGCTCGCTGAACCCGGCGGTCGACCGCCTCACGCTGGTGTGCGATGCCGTCGTCACCGCCCAGGGCGAGATCAAGGCCTACCAGTTCTACCCGGCGGTGATCCACTCGGCCGCGCGCTTCACGTACACCGAAGTGGCGGCGATCCTGTCGAACACGAAGGGGCCGGAAGCGGCCAAGCGCGCGCACCTGGTGCCGCACCTGCAGGACCTGTATGCCGTCTACCACGCGCTGCTCAAGGCGCGCCTGGAGCGCGGCGCGATCGATTTCGAAACCACCGAAACCTATATCGTCTGCAACCCGGCCGGCAAGATCGAGAAGATCATCCCGCGCACCCGCAACGATGCGCACAAGCTGATCGAGGAGTGCATGCTGGCCGCGAACGTGTGCGCGGCCGACCTGCTGCTGCGCCACAAGCACCCGGGCACGTACCGCATCCACGCCGCACCGACCAAGGAAAAGCTGACGCAGGTGCGCGAGTTCCTGAAGCAGGTGGGCCTGTCGCTGGGCGGCGGCGATACCCCGGTCGCCGGCGACTATGCCGAGTTGATGCGCAAGATCAAGGAGCGCCCGGATGCCGGCCTGCTGCAGACGATGCTGCTGCGTTCCATGCAGCAGGCCGTCTACAGCCCGGAAAACATCGGCCACTTCGGCCTGGCGTACGAAGCCTACGCGCACTTCACCAGTCCGATCCGCCGCTATCCCGATCTGCTGACGCACCGCACGATCAAGGCGATCCTGCTGGGCAAGAAGTACGAGCCGAAGGTGGAAGACAAGAGCCTGCTCAACACCACGATCTCGAACGCCACCCGGCGCCAGCAGGTGAAGGACAAGGCTGCCGGCAAGGAGCCGAAGGCGGCCCGCGACCTCACCGTGTGGGATGCGCTGGGCGTGCACTGCTCGGCCAACGAGCGCCGCGCCGACGAGGCGTCGCGCGACGTGGAAGCCTGGCTCAAGTGCTACTTCATGCAGGACAAGCTGGGCGAGGAGTTCAGCGGCCTCATCACCGGCGTGACCACGTTCGGCATCTTCGTGCAGCTCGACCAGCTGTTCGTCGAAGGCCTGGTGCACATCACGGACCTGGGCGCCGACTACTTCCAGTACGACGATGCCCGCCACGAGCTGCGCGGCGAGCGCACCGGCAAGCGCTACCAGCTGACCGACCGGGTCACCGTGCAGGTGGTGCGCGTGGACCTCGAAATGCGCAAGATCGACCTGCGCCTGGCGCCGAGCGAAACCGAAGGCATGGCGCCGCCGGCACCGCGTGGCGGCCGCAAGGGCAAGGCCTTCGAGGATGACGGCTTCGGCGACGAAGGCGGCAAACCGCGCCGCGGCAATTCCCGTGGTGGTGCGCGTGGCGGCTCGGGCAAGGGTGGCGACAAGGGTGGCAACAGGAGCGCCGGCGGCGGCGGGCGCAACGCCGGCCCCGCGTTTGGCCAGGACAGCGCACCGCGCAAGGTCGCTGACGAAGCCGCGCCGCGCAACGGCAAGCCGAAGCGTGGCGGCAACGACGAGGTGGCTGCCCGTGCACAGGCTCCTGCTGCGGCTGCTCCCGCACCGACTCCGGCACCGGCTCCCGCTCCCGCAGCTGCTCCCGCACCGGCCCCCTCGATCACACTGCTGCCGCAGCCCGACGCTGAAGCGAAGCCGAAGGCCCGCGCCAAGACCGCAGCGCCCGCCAAGCCTGCAGCGCCTGCCAAGCGCAGCAAGGCCCAGGATGCTGCCGGCTCGGATTCAGGCGCGGCAGCAGCATCGGCCACCAAGCCGGCCGCCAAGTCCGGCGCCAAGGCCCGCAAGAAACATTGAACCCTGCGCCGCGGCAGCCGCCGCGGCGCATCCTCCGGCGAACCCCGTTCGCCACATAAGAAGCACGTACCATGTCCAAGAATAAAATGATTTTCGGCTTCCATGCCGTCACCTCGCGCCTGCGCCACGAAGCATCGTCGGTCGAAGAGATCTTCGTCGATGCCGCGCGCGACGACCGCCGCATGAAAGACCTGGTCGCCAACGCCAAGGCGGCCGGCGTGCGCGTCATGCCGGTCGACTCGGCCCGCCTCGACAAGATCGTCGGCACGCGCCGCCACCAGGGCGTGATCGCCTTTGCCTCGCAGCTGGCGCTGGCACGCAACCTCGATGAACTGCTGGACGCCATCGAAGGCCCGCCGCTGTTGCTGGTGCTGGACGGCATCACCGATCCGCACAACCTGGGCGCCTGCCTGCGCGTGGCCGACGGCGTCGGCGCGCATGCGGTGATCGTGCCGAAGGACCGCGCGGTCGGCCTGAACGCCACCGCCGCCAAGGTGGCCAGCGGCGCCGCCGAAACGGTGCCCTATATCACGGTCACGAACCTGGCGCGCACGCTGCGCGAGCTGAAGGAGCGCGACATCTGGCTGATCGGCACTGCCGACGACGGCGAGAAGGGCCTGTACGAAGCCGACTTTACCGGCCCGACGGCGCTGGTGATGGGCTCCGAAGGCGAGGGCATGCGCCGCCTCACGCGCGAAACCTGCGACATGCTGGTCAGCATCCCGATGTTCGGCTCGGTGGAAAGCCTGAACGTCTCGGTGGCTTCGGGCGTGTGCCTGTATGAGGCCCGGCGCCAGCGGATCGCCAGGGAAGGCTGACACGCCCTGGGGCTGACAGCCGGCACCGGAGCGCCGGCAGGGCCGTCCCGCATGCGGGCGTCCCGGTCCGGCGTCCGTCGCTTGCCGTCAGTTGCCATCGCTGCGGCGAACCCCGCCTGCGCACTGCCTGCCGATGCGCTACCATCGAGCATCATCGTCCACTGCCTGCAGCCATGTTCCGCCACCTGCGCCAAGACATCCGCAGCATCATCGAACGCGACCCCGCCGCCCGCAACACGTGGGAAGTACTGACGTGTTATCCCGGCCTGCAGGCGATCATCGCGCACCGCTGGGCGAACTGGTGCTGGCATCACGGCCTGAAATGGCCGGGCCGCTTCATCAGCTACCTGGCGCGCATCGTCACGGGCATCGAAATCCACCCCGGCGCCACGATCGGCCGGCGGGTCTTCATCGATCACGGCTTCGGCGTGGTCATCGGGGAGACTGCGGAGATCGGCGACGACTGCACGATCTACCAGGGCGTCACGCTGGGCGGCACGTCGTTGTCGCCGGGGGCGAAACGCCATCCCACACTGGAGCGCGGCGTCATCGTCGGCGCCGGTGCCAAGGTGCTGGGCAGTTTCACGGTGGGTGAGTATGCCAAGGTAGGATCGAATGCCGTGCTGCTGAAACCGGTACCGCCGGGCGCCACGGCCGTCGGCAATCCGGCCCACATCGTGCGCAAGCAGGATGGCCATGTGCAGCGCCTGTTCGCCGCCTATGGCGTGACGCCGAATGGTGACGACCCCATGTCGAAGGCGCTGCATGGGCTGATCAATCACGCCGCGGCGCAGGAACAGCAGATCGAGCGCATCGTGGCGCTGCTGAAGGCGAATGGCATGCAATGCGGGGAAATCGATGCGGTCGGCAAGGCCGATCCCGCGCAATTGAACAAGCTGGTCGATTAAGGAAAATCATGACAGATGTAGCCAATACCCCGGCGGCGGCAGCGCCATCCAACACGCTGGACCCGTTCGAGATCCGCGTGCTTGCTGTGCTTGCCGAAAAGGAAGCACTGACGCCCGACAACTATCCGATGTCGCTGAACGCGCTCACCAACGGCTGCAACCAGACCACCAGCCGTTATCCCGTGATGCAGATCTCGGAAAGCACGGTGGCGGACGTGCTGGCAAGGCTGACCGAGCGCCGTCTCGTCAACGCCGTGACCGCGGCCGGCGCCCGTGTCACGAAATACGAGCACCGCATGCGCATCAAATGGTCGCTCGAGCAGGACAAGCTGGCCGTGCTCGCCATCCTGATGCTGCGCGGTCACCAGACGGCCGGCGAAATCCGCTCCCGCACGGGCCGCCTGCACGAATTCAAGCATGTCTCGGAGGTGGAGGAGGCGCTGCAGTTCCTGATCGACAAATACCCGCCGGTGGTGGCCAAGCTGGCGCTGGCGCCCGGCACGAAAGAGCCGCGCTATGGCCAGTTGCTGGGTGGCGAAATCGAGCTGGCGCGGGAAGAGGCGGGGTACGAGGCGGCGTCGCAGGCGCCGGGCGGCGCTTCGCGCGGCGACCGCGTGGCCCAGCTCGAACTGGAGGTGCGGCAGTTGCGCGCCGACTATGCGGCGCTGGCGGAACAGTTCGAGGGATTCAGGCGGCCATTCGAATAGACTGCGCACCGGCTGCGGCAATGCCGCGCAATTCGTCCAGGCCTTCGGTGAGCGGGAATGTGTCGCCGGCCAGCAGGCCGTCCACCAGCCGGATGGCCAGGGCCAGCGCGGCATTCGCCACGGTGCCGCAGCGGAACGGCAGGATCAGCCGGTAACGGCCGGGCATTTTCGGCACGCCGCCGACAAACCCCATCATGACTTCATCGCCCGTCAGGCGGTGCAGTTCGATCGCCACACTCTGGATCAGGCGCGCCAGCTGCAGGCCGCGGCCGGGCGCATCCACGTCGTCACCCACCACGCCGATCAGGCTGCGGCCCTGGCGCAGGCCCGGCAAGGCCATTTTCAGGCGCGTGCGCAGGTTCTGCATGTCGCTGGCGGAGTAGGGGGTGGGGTGGCCGAGATCGAGAATGCTCAGCAGGCAAGGCTCGGTGCAGTAACGGTTCGCACCGTCGAGATAACGCTGGTCGATTATTTTCATTTTTTAACCATCCTCCAAAGCAACAACCAACGCGAGACCGGCAGGGTCTGGCGCTGGTGGAATGGTTGCCATTATCTCAATCGGCAGCGGCGGGCGGCATCGGTGCGGGTCTGGTAGCGCTGTAAGACGAGGCTTACAGCTGAGCAGCCGTCCGCCGTCGCCTTATGTGCATCCTCGTCAACCGTGCACCTTGGTCAACCTTCTTCGCGGCGCCT
>DASVVD010000718.1:0-12572 GCA_036386715.1 Pseudoduganella sp. | reverse complement strand
ACCGACCGAGGTGCAGTTCGTGTTGAATCCAACACTGAACCCGCCCCGTGCCCGGCCGACCGAGACCGCCAGCACCAGCACGCACAACGGCAGCATGCCTAACGGCGGCGGAGCGCCCGCCATGTATCCGGCCGACGTGCGCACCGGCGATCCGGTCACGCCGCCGGCGGGCAACGAGTATGCGAACCAGCGCGGCCGCGAGCAAAGCAAGATCAACACCGATCTCACGTTCGACAGCTTCGTGACCGGTAAAGCCAACCAGCTGGCGCGCGCCGCCGCGATCCAGGTTGCCAACAACCCGGGCGTGTCGTACAACCCGCTGTTCTTCTACGGCGGCGTGGGCCTGGGCAAGACGCACCTGATCCATGCGATCGGCAACCAGGTGATGGCCGACCAGCCGGGCGCGCGCATCCGCTACATCCACGCCGAGCAGTATGTGCGCGACGTGGTTACCGCCTACCAGCGCAAGGGCTTCGACGACTTCAAGCATTACTACCATTCGCTGGACATGCTGCTGATCGACGATATTCAATTCTTTGGCGGCAAGAGCCGCACGCAGGAAGAGTTCTTCTATGCGTTCGAGGCGCTGATCGCCGCGAAGAAGCAGATCATCATCACGTCGGACACGTATCCGAAAGAGATCACGGGCATGGACGACCGCCTGATCTCGCGCTTCGACTCCGGCCTGACGGTGGCGATCGAGCCGCCGGAGCTGGAAATGCGCGTGGCGATCCTGCTGAAGAAGGCCAAGTCGGAAGGCGTGACGCTGTCCGACGACGTGGCGTTCTTCGTGGCCAAGCACCTGCGTTCGAACGTGCGCGAGCTGGAAGGCGCGCTGCGCAAGATCCTGGCTTACTCGCGCTTCCACGGCAAGGATATTTCGATCGACATCGTCAAGGAAGCGCTGAAGGACCTGCTGTCGGTGCAGAACCGCCAGATCAGCGTGGAGAACATCCAGAAGACGGTGGCCGATTTCTTCAACATCAAGGTTGCGGACATGTATTCGAAGCGGCGCCCCGCCAACATCGCGCGGCCACGCCAGATTGCCATGTACCTGGCCAAGGACCTGACGCAGAAAAGCCTGCCCGAGATCGGTGAACTGTTCGGTGGCCGCGATCACACCACGGTGCTGCATGCCGTGCGCAAGATCGCCCAGGACCGCACCAAGAACCCGGAGTGCAACCATGAATTGCACGTGCTGGAGCAGACGCTGAATGGCTGAAGCGCCCACGTTTGACTGCGGCGCCGCCCCTGCGAGGCTCCGGCGCCGCTTTGCTTTATCATTTGGCAATAATTGGTAAGAACAGGCATTGATTTACCGATAACCAGCATTATTTGAACATTAATTTTTATTCGAGGATTTTATGCAACTGGTCAAAACCACCCGAGATACGCTACTTCGGCCACTGCAGATCGTGAGCGGTATTGTCGAGCGTCGGCACACGATGCCGATTCTGGCCAATATCCTCATCCGCAAGGAAGGCGAAGCGGTCTCGTTCCTGTCCACCGATACGGAAGTGCAGATCACCACCAACGCCAGCATTGGCTCCGGCGCCGAAGTGGCCGGCACCACGGTGGCCGCCCGCAAGCTGCTGGACATCCTGCGCGCGCTGCCGGAATCGGGCGACGTGTCGCTGACGCTGGTGAACAAGCGCCTGACCGTGCAGAGCGGAAAATCGCGCTTTGCGCTGCAGACCCTGGCCGCCGAGGAATTCCCGACCGTGCAGCAGGCGGAAACGTTCAATGCCTCGTTCACGCTGCCGCAAAAGACGCTGAAGCACCTGTTCAACATGGTGCACTTCGCCATGGCCCAGCAGGACATCCGCTACTACCTGAACGGCCTGCTGCTGGTGCTGGACGGCGAGAACGTGATCGCGGTCGCCACCGATGGCCACCGCCTCGCCTTCTGCCAGGTGAAGACGGAGCAGGCGTTCGAACGCCAGGAAGTGATCATCCCGCGCAAGACCATCATCGAACTGCAGCGCCTGCTGGAAGAAAACGACGATCCGGTGCAGCTCGATATCGCCGGCAGCCAGGTGAAACTGGGCTTCACGGATATCGAACTGGTCTCCAAGCTGGTCGAGGGCAAGTTCCCCGACTACACGCGCGTGATCCCGAAAGGTTACAAGAACAACTTCACGATCAGCCGCGATGAGCTGCTGCGCTCGCTGCAGCGCGCCGCCATCATGACCAGCGACAAATTCAAGGGCGTGCGCTGCATCATCAGCCCGGGCTCGCTGAAAATCTCGTCCACCAATGCGGACCAGGAAGAAGCGGTCGAGGAACTGGAAATCGACTACGGCGGCGACAGCCTCGACATCGGTTTCAATGTCACGTACCTACTGGACGTGCTGAACAACCTGAAGTGCGAGCAGGTCAACGTG
Organism: Pseudoduganella sp.; assembly: GCA_036386715.1. Classification (GTDB taxonomy): domain Bacteria; phylum Pseudomonadota; class Gammaproteobacteria; order Burkholderiales; family Burkholderiaceae_D; genus Rugamonas. The sequence continues at coordinate 10,188 of DASVVD010000718.1, read as the reverse complement.
GCGCTGGGCGACAGCAATTCGTCCGCGCTGATCTCGATCCCGGAGAATGCCGACTTCAAGTATGTCGTGATGCCGATGCGGATCTGATCGTTTCGCACGGCTGAATCAACAGTAGTGGCCTCGAAACCTGGCGGAGGTGCCGTATCCGGTATCGCTCCGCGGGTTCATCGAGGTTCAGTAATCGCTTATTGAGAAAGTAGTCCATGTCCGAACGCCAAAACCTAGTACCAGTGCAGGCCAACTCCGAGGATTACGGCGCCTCCTCGATCCAGATCCTGGAAGGCCTGGAAGCAGTCCGCAAGCGCCCCGGCATGTATATCGGTGACACCTCGGACGGCACCGGTCTGCACCACCTGGTGTTCGAAGTGCTGGACAACTCGATCGACGAATCGCTGGCCGGCTATTGCACCGAGATCCACGTGACGATCCACTCGGACAATTCGATCTCGATCACCGACAACGGCCGCGGCATCCCGGTCGGCCTGAAGATGGACGACAAGCACGATCCGAAGCGCTCCGCCGCCGAGATCGTGCTGACCGAGCTGCACGCCGGCGGCAAGTTCGACCAGAACTCCTATAAAGTGTCCGGCGGCCTGCACGGCGTGGGTGTTTCGTGCGTCAACGCGCTGTCGAAACTGCTGCGCGTGACGGTGCGCCGCGACGGCAAGGTGCACCAGATGGAATTCGTGCGCGGCGTGCCGCAGAACCGCGACATCGAAATCCGCGACGGCGTGGCCGTATCGCCGATCAAGGTGATCGGCGATACCGACAAGCGCGGTACCGACGTGCATTTCTGGGCCGACGAGGAAATTTTCTCGCACGTGGAATTCCACTACGAGATCCTGGCCAAGCGTATCCGCGAGCTGTCGTTCCTGAACAATGGCGTGAACATCAAGCTGTCGGACCAGCGCAACGGCAAGGATGAAACCTTTGCGTTCGAGGGCGGCACGCGCGGCTTCGTCGAGTACATCAACAAGGCGAAAACGGTGCTGCACCCGACCGTGTTCCAGGCCACCGGCGACCGCATGTCCGACCAGAACACCAATATCTCGGTGGACGTGTCGATGCAGTGGAACGATGCGTTCAATGAACAGGTACTCTGCTTCACCAACAACATTCCGCAGCGCGACGGCGGCACCCACCTGACCGGCCTGCGCGCGGCCATGACCCGGGTGATCAACAAGTACATCGACGAGAACGATTTTGCCAAGAAGGCCAAGGTCGAAATCGCCGGCGACGACATGCGCGAAGGCCTGACCTGCGTGCTGTCCGTGAAAGTGCCGGAACCGAAGTTCTCGTCGCAGACCAAAGACAAGCTGGTGTCCTCCGAAGTGCGCGGCCCGGTCGAGGAGATCGTGGCGAAAACGCTGACCGACTTCCTGATGGAGAAGCCGCACGACGCCAAGATCATCTGCGGCAAGATCGTCGAAGCCGCGCGCGCCCGCGAAGCGGCCCGCAAGGCCCGCGACCTGACGCGCCGCAAGGGCATCATGGACGGCCTGGGCCTGTCGTCGAAACTGGCCGACTGCCAGGAACGCGACCCGGCGCTGGCCGAACTGTACATCGTCGAGGGTGACTCGGCAGGCGGCTCGGCCAAGCAGGGCCGCGACCGCAAGTTCCAGGCGATCCTGCCGCTGCGCGGCAAGGTGCTGAACGTGGAGAAGGCGCGCTTCGAGAAAATGCTCTCTTCCGAGCAGATCACCACGCTGATCGCCACGCTGGGCACGTCGATCGGACCGGACGAATTCAACGTCGAGAAGCTGCGCTACCACCGCATCATCATCATGACCGACGCGGACGTCGATGGCGCCCACATCCGCACGCTGCTGCTCACGCTGTTCTACCGCCAGATGCCACAGCTGGTGGAACGCGGCCACATCTACATCGCCCAGCCGCCGCTGTACAAGGTCAAGGCCGGCCGCGACGAGCGCTACCTGAAGGACGACGTGGAAGAAGCCAGCTACATGATGACGGTGGCGCTGAACACCGCCGTGCTGACGCCGCGCGACGGCGCCGACCCGATCACCGGCGAACCGCTGACCGAACTGGCCCGCCAGTACAACCTGGCCAACGCCGTGATGCTGCGCCTGACCCGCGTGATCGACCGCGCCGCGCTGACCGCCATCATGACCGGCGTGCAGCTCGACCTGTCGACCACCGACGCCGCGCAGGCATCCGCGCAGGCGCTGGCCGACAACATCAACGACCCGGCGGTGACCGTGTCGGTGCGTTCGGACGACCTGTCCGACAAGCACATGCTGCGTATCGCCCGCATGCATCACGGGAACGTGCGCGTGTCCGTGATCGATGAGGACTTCGTCAGCGGCGCGGATTACGGCGTCTTGTCCACCGCGGCTGCAACCTTCACCGGTTTGATGGGTGAGGGTGCCATCATCCGGCGTGGTGAAGGCGAGCGGACCAAGGAATTCGCCGTGCGCGACTTCCACGAGGCGATGCAGTGGCTGCGCGACGAAGCGGAACGCACCGTGTCGAAGCAGCGCTACAAAGGGCTGGGCGAGATGAATCCGGAGCAGCTGTGGGAAACCACGATGGATCCGACCGTCCGCCGCCTGCTCAAGGTGCAGATCGAGGATGCCATCGCGGCGGACCAGATCTTCACGACGCTGATGGGCGATGACGTGGAACCGCGCCGCAACTTCATCGAGATGAATGCGCTGCGGGCGGGAAATATCGACGTTTGATGTTCAAACGCCGGTGACATGGAAAGGGGCCTCGCGGCCCCTTTTCTTTTATTGCGCGTTCCTGCCGGCGTTCCTGCGGCGTCGTGCCGCGACACCCACTGCGCCCAGGCCCAGCAGCAGCATGCCGTAAGTGGCGGGCTCCGGCACGGCGGCAACGGTATAGCCGAACGTGAACGTGGCCGAATTCCAGATCGCGTCGGCTCCGGGGAGGTCATCCATGTTTTCGGCGAACTCGAGGCGCAGGATGCCATCCTGGCCAACGCTGAAACTGTAATCGCCCTGCTCCGCACCGGTATCGAGCGTGCGGAAATCCACGTTGCCGGCGTAGTGCCCGGTGCCCGCGTGGTAGCCGCCGTTCGGATCGGCCAGGAGGCTGGGCAGGAAGTAAAGCTGGTTCCACTGCGTGCTGTCGCTGAGCTGCACGTAGGCCTCGTTGAGCATGCTGCCCGGGTTGGCCGTCAGCGTGACATCCCAGCTCAACGTATTCAGATGCGACCACGCACCGAGGTCCACCTCCACGATGGTATTGCCTTCCCAGCTGAGGTAAGTATTGCTTGCCACGTCGGCCAGGGTGATCGTCCTGGTCAGGTCCGCCGCGTTGGCGGCTCCGCCAATGGCGCATGCCGCGATGGCGGCGAACATCACACTACATACCGGTTTCAGGTTCTTCACTTGTTGCCCTTCCAGGTTGGTGCTTCGTTGGGTGCGAAAAAAATAACACCTGCTGGACGGTTTGGCTGTCCCCCGAAAGTCTAATTGGTCGAGAATTAATGGGAAAACAACAGTTGAGCATCGCCAATAAAGTTGTTGCGAATACGAGCCGTTCTGCCCTGACTGCTGACTGACCGTGCGGCAGGCTCAGGTACAGTGTGCTCCGGTAATTCCTGGTACCGGCCAAGAGTGGCATATCGCCTTTGCGCACAATGCGATACCCGGGCATTGAATTTCACGATGCGCTCGAGTTTTCAGAATATCTCCACCATGCCAGGAGGAAGCGAGGTGCAGTGGTTTTAGTGGAGACTCGCGGAATTCCGATAAGGTCGACGCTGGCCGGGTTGTCGCAATACGCGACAGACCGTTTCGAGTGGCAGGCCACGTTCACATAGCAGGCGAACAGCAACGTATATTCCATGCAACCGCAGTACTTCGATTGAGAAGTCGATAAGCTTTGCGGTTTCCCTGTCATTACGAGGCTTCATGAAGCTCCTTGTACCGGGTCAATAATTGCGGCACGCAAGTTTAAGTCAATCGACCTTGATCTGGAATTCGATACCTTTGTGCATTCTCGCTACGGTTGCCGGCTGATCAATTGGCAACTACCGGGTCGGATATTCCTGAGCATCGCAATCACGCACCAGCCTGCTACGCCTCACTCTCTTTCTCCATGCATCAAGATGTACGGCACCCCGCAGCCGTGCACAATAGCTGAGTTTTCTCTGCAATTTCAGCCGGCCGTCGCGCAACCGCTACATTTCCGGGCGCCTGATTGCTGCGCATAAAAGAAACGCGAAAAACAATCTATTCGCGATTGCGATAAGGTAGATACAAATTCTATTCCTTACTTCACATTCTTTCTTATGCAAAACATCCAGCCAATCATTGAGGATGCGGAAACACTTCGACGTGTTTATGACAAACCAGCATCACCCGGCGCACTCCGTAAATGCCTCGACCATCTCGACGACCACGCCCGTCATTTCATCCGCCTGTCGCCATTCCTGGTACTTGCCACCAGTGATGGCAAGACATCAGCCGATGTATCCCCTCGCGGCGGCGCCGCGGGCCACGTTGTTGTCCTGGACGACCGGAACTTATTATTACCCGACCTTGCAGGGAATAACCGGCTCGACAGTTTTTATAACATCCTGCAATTCCCCTATGTTGGATTGTTGTTTTTTATTCCAGGCATGTCGGAAACGTTGCGGGTGAACGGGCGTGCGTCGATCTGTACCAGCAGCGAGCTATTGCGGCACTGGGCTGGCAAAAGACTGCCGAAGGCGGGCCTGCTGGTGGAGGTCAGCGAGATGTTCCTGCACTGTTCGCGGTCGGTCGACCTGGCCTCCCTGTGGCAGCCGGAGTCCTGGCCCGATACGGCGGCGTTGCCGTCGCCGGCCCGGATTTTCTCGGACCATATCAGGCAGTCGTCGTCGCTGGCAGGAATGACGGCGCGATAGGGAAGAACCGTGCCTGCCGTTTTTCGGCGCACGGGCCCGTCCATCGGCAAGGCCGGCGGCCTTGTAGCGCTCGACGCCGATACCGGCAACGGCCAGCAGAAACCACAAACGTCGCCAACAGGTGCCCGACGCCAGTCTCGGCGGCTGGCCGCCAATTTTTGATTACACAGCAGATTCGAGAGGTACCATGTTCGGCTTTTCCGCATTGGAACTGGCCCGCATCCAGTTCGCTTTCACGATATCGTTCCATATCCTTTTCCCGGCCGTTACCATTGGCTTGGCCAGCTACCTGGCCGTGCTCGAACTGTCCTGGTTGCGGACAAAGCGTGCTGTGTACGTCGACCTCTACCATTTCTGGCTAAAGATCTTTGCCGTCATGTTCGGCATGGGTGTCGTGTCGGGCATCGTGATGGCCTACCAGATCGGCACCAACTGGAGTGCCATGTCCGAGTTCGCCGGCTCGATCATGGGTCCGGTGCTGGCCTACGAGGTGCTGACGGCCTTCTTTCTCGAGGCCGGTTTTCTCGGCGTGATGCTGTTCGGATGGACCCGGGTCGGCCCGCACCTGCACTTCGTGGCCACCTGCATGGTCGCGGTCGGCACGCTCATTTCGGCCACCTGGATCCTTGCGGCCAACAGCTGGATGCAGACGCCGCGAGGCTATGCCATCGAAGGCGGGCGGATGGGGCCCGCCGACTGGCTGGCAATCGTGTTCAATCCATCGTTTCCCTACCGGCTGATGCACATGGTGGTGGCCGCCTATCTTGCGACGGCACTCATCGTCGGCGCCACCGGTGCCTGGCAGCTGCTGCGCGGCCGGGACAACCCGGCGGTGCGCAAGATGCTGTCGATGGCGATGTGGCTGATCGTGCTGGTCGCGCCGGTCCAGGCCGTGATTGGCGACTTCCATGGCCTGAATACCCTTCGGCACCAGCCGGCCAAGCTGGCGGCCATGGAAGGCCATTGGCAAAACGAACCCGGCGAGGCGGTCCCTCTGCTGCTGTTCGGCATTCCCGACATGGAAGCCGAGCAGACCCGCTACGCCGTCGGCATCCCCCACCTCGGCAGCCTGATCCTGACACATAGCTGGTCCGGCCAGATTCCCGGGCTCAAGGAATTCGCCCCCGAGAACCGTCCCAATTCGCTGATCGTATTCTGGAGTTTCCGCCTGATGGTTGGCCTCGGCATGGCGATGATCGCGTTGGGCGCATGGAGCCTCCTGATGCGAAGACGTGGCCGCATCTTCACGTCTACGCCATTCCTGCGCGCGGCGCTGTGGATGGGGCCGGCCGGCCTGATCGCCATCCTCTGCGGGTGGGTTACCACCGAGGTAGGGCGCCAGCCCTGGGTCGTGTATGGCGTGCTCAGGACAGCCGACGCAGTCTCGCCGCACAGCGCAGGCACCCTCGCGCTGACGCTGGGCCTGTTCATCCTCGCCTACTTCCTCGTGTTCGGCGCCGGCACCGCCTACGTGCTGCGCATGATGAAGAAGGGCCCGCAAAAATTCGAACTGCACCGCGCTACCGAGGGCGGACCCGGCGAAACCCGCACGCCGATGCGCCCATTGTCCGCCGCCGACGTCCGTGACGACGACGACGGCACGGGCAAGGACGGCGACGGCGCGGACCAGCGCAAGGGAGACTGACATGGGCATCGACACCTCGGTCATCTGGGCCGTCATCATCTTTTTTGCCGTCTTCATGTACGTGCTGCTCGACGGTTTCGACCTCGGCATCGGCATGCTGTTTCCCTTTGTCAGGGACAAGCGCGACCGGGACACCATGATGAATACCGTCGCCCCCGTCTGGGACGGCAACGAAACCTGGCTGGTGCTGGGCGGCGAAGGGCTGCTGGCGGCCTTTCCGGTGGCTTACTCGATCATCCTGTCCGGGCTCTACCTGCCGTTGATCTTCATGCTGATCGGGCTCGTGTTCCGTGGCGTGGCTTTCGAATTCCGCTTCAAGGTAAAGGAACACGAACGCCACCTGTGGGACAAGGCCTTCATCGGCGGCTCGGTAACGGCGGCCTTCTTCCAGGGGGTCTCGCTCGGCGCCTTCCTGGACGGCATTGCCGTATCCGGCCGCAGCTATGCCGGCGGCCCGCTCGACTGGATCGCCCCCTTCCCGTTGCTGGCAGGCCTTGGTGTGATGATCGCCTACACGCTGCTGGGCAGCACCTGGCTGATCATGAAGACCGAGGGCGACCTGCACCAGCGCATGGTGCAGGTAGCGCGGCCGTTCGCCCTGCTGCTGCTCGGTGCGATCGTCGCGGTCAGCATCTGGACACCGCTGCGCGACCCGGCGGTCGCCGCCCGCTGGTTCACCTTCCCGAATATCGTGTTCCTGGCACCGGTACCGATACTGGTGCTCCTCTTCATCGCCATCCTCCTGCGTTCGCTCAGGCGCGCGCCTCACCGCTGGCCTTTCGTGGCTTCGCTGGCCCTCATTTTTCTTGGTTACTCGGGCATGGCAATTAGCATCTGGCCGCATATCGTGCCGCCCCATATCTCGATCTGGGAAGCGGCCTCTCCGCCATCCAGCCAGGGTTTCGCCCTGGTCGGCACGCTCTTCATCCTGCCCATCATCCTGATGTACACCATGTGGTCGTACTGGATCTTCCGTGGCAAGGTGAAGGCCGATGCGGGGTACCACTGAATGAAGCCAAAACACCTCTGGTTGCGCCGCCTCGGCTGGATGGTCGGTTTGTGGAGTGCCGGGGTCGCCGCCCTGGCCGTTATTGCCGGGCTTATACGCATGTTGATGCATGCTGCGGGCATGCGGTAATCACAGTTTCGGTCGCAGACGAAAGACAAGCTGGTGTCCTCCGAAGTGTGCGGGGCCCGGTCGAGAGAATCGTAGCGAAAACGCTGACCGAACTGGCTCGCCAGTACAACCTGGGCAACGCCGTGATGCTGCGCCTGCCCCGTGTGATCGACCGCGCCGCGCTGACCGCCATCATGACCGGCGTGCAGCTCTGCCTGCCGACCACCGATGCCGCTCGCGCCTTGGCACAGGCACTGGCCGACAATACCAAGGACCCAGCGGTGACCGTGTCGGTCCGGTCGGATGACCTGTCCGACAAGCACATGCTGCGGATCGAGCGCATGCATCACGGGACGTGCGCACGTCCGTGATCGATGCGGACTTCGTCAGCGGCGCCGACCACGGTGTTTTGTCCGCCGCAACTGCAACCCTCACCGGTTTGATCGGTGAGGGTTCCATTATCCGGCGCGGTGAAGGCGAGCAGACCAAGGAAGTCGGCGTGCGCAACTTCCACGAGGCGATGCAGTGCGGCGCGACGAAAGTAACGAACAGTGTCCAAGCAGCGCTACAAGGGGTGGCGAGATGGATCCGGAGCAGCTGTGGAAATCACGAGGGATCCGACTGTCTGCCGTTGCCGTTGGTGAGGCGAGAAGAATGGGCAGCAATGAAAAAAATCAAAAAGATGCACTATTCCAGCTTCTGGGTGGATTTGTGAACCGAAGTCGTATGGATTGTCAAAACTTGAGCCTGATGCTGTACTTTTCGAAGCATCATAAACACTTTCCGATGCAGTGCTCATCCATATGAGAATTTTCTCAATCTCTAGTCTAGGATTCGATCCTGATCATCCATTTTAGGGAAATTTTACCGAAGTTCCCAAATTTTTCCTCAAAAATTTGCAGTGCTTTACAAAATCTCCGTTAGTTCTTTTAAACCACTATCTTAGAACAAGATGGTGAGGTAGGATGACGCTTCCGAGGTCTCAACCTGCATACTGCGTTCTTGGTTTAAGGTGACGTGGTAACAGCGTCCTATTACATAATTGAATTGATCTCAATGCAATCTAACCTACAAACAATCGAAGTACAGGCTGCTCCCGATCACCTAACTTCAGTTGCAAATGCTGGTGTCAAGACAGCTCTCGCTGAGTTACTTTGGAATAGTGTTGATGCAGACGCTACTGAAGTTGCCGTTATATTTAGTCGAAATCCACTAGAGACGGTTGACAAGATCGTAATTCGGGACAACGGTGTTGGGATGCCGCATGAGCGGGCACAACAAGCTTTTGGTGCTATCGGCGGGTCGTGGAAGAAAGCGGCGGTATATTCATCTAAGGAGCGGCGGCAGCTCCACGGACGTAATGGCAAAGGCAGATTGACAGCATTTTCTTTAGGGCAAAATGTTACCTGGTTGAGCCGATATCAAACACCTGATGGCATATATTCATTCGAAACATCTGGGATGTTTGAAAGCCTTGGCTCTATAAAGCTGTCTTCGGCATCGAAAGTTTTAGCCCAAAACACCGGCACCGTTGTTACGATTACTGCTCTTAGTGAAAAAGCGACCCAAAGCTTAGGTTCGACTGAAAAATTGGTCGAGTGGATTGCAACAGAGTTTTCGGGTTATCTCCGGTCATATCCCCATGTCAAAATCTCTATTGATGAAATATCTATAGATCCATCCATCGTTGAGGATCGTATTTTTGAAACTGATTTGCCGCCAGTTGAGATCGAGGATGGAAGGATATTTCCTGCAAAGTTACGGATTGTAGAATGGCTGAGTAAAGGCGAACGTAAGCTTTGTCTCAGTGATGCTGGTGGATTCACTGTCGCAACCATGGAAACGGGCATACGCCCGGGGGCGGAATTTTCCTATACAGCATATTTGTGCTCGGACTATTTCCGCCAACTAGAGCTTGAGAATACGCTAGATCTGCAAACGATGGATTGGCACGCCAATCATTTGGTTGACCAAGCCCGCTCGCACATGCGTAGTTACTTTCGTGGACGTAAAGCGAATTTCGCTGCTGACTGGGTAACCGAGTGGAAGCAACAGGGGATCTACCCTTATAAGAAAAACGCACTTGATACAGTAGATGTTGCGCAACGGCAGGTGTTCGATATCTGTGCACTTACAGTGGCCGAGTATCTCGAGTCATTCCGAAAGGGTGACAACGAGAATAAGCGTTTTGTTCTTGAAATGCTAAAGTTAGCATTACAAGACAATCCTCCTGCATTAAAACATGTTCTTGAAAATGTTTTAAAATTACCAACAGAGAAGCAGGAAGAGCTATCCGATTTATTAAATAAGTCGTCTTTGGATAACCTTATTGAGGCTGGCGCATTAATAACTGAGCGCCTTGATTTTTTGGCGGGACTAAATGCTTTGCTATTTGAGAAGAATAGTAAATCTGAGTTACTGGAACGCAGCCAGCTTCACAAAATTTTAGAGAACGAGACTTGGATTTTTGGCGAAGAATTTCATCTATCCCATAGTGACGAAGGCCTCAGCACCATTCTTCGTGGCGAGATAAACTATCTACGAGATCAA
>DASVVD010000717.1:0-5635 GCA_036386715.1 Pseudoduganella sp. | reverse complement strand
CCCGACAAGGCCATCGGCGTGCTCGATACCGCCTGCGCGCAGGTCGCGCTGGGTCAGGGCACGGTGCCGGTGCTGCTGGAGGGCTGCCACCGGCGCCTGGCTGCAATCGGTGCCGAGATCGCGGCGATCGAGCGCGACGTGGCCGAAGGCTGCATCGCCGCCACAGCGGTCCACAGCCGCCTGCCGGCACTGCGCGACGAGCGCGGCGTCGTGAAGGCCCGCCAGGAAGAGCTGGCGCAGCGCTGGGAGCGCGAGAAGGCGCTCGCCAGCAGCGTCCGGCACTTGCGCGGCGCCGCGGGTGGCCAGGCGGAAGCGCGGGCCGCGGCGGCCGCCGCCGAGCAGGAACTGCGCGCGTTGCAGGGCGAGGCGCCGCTCGTGCCGCTGCAGGTCGATGCCGCCACCGTGGCTGGTGTCGTCGCAGGCTGGACCGGCATTCCGCTGGGCCGCATGGTCAAGGATGAAATCGACACGGTGCGCCAGCTGCACCTGCAACTGGGCGAGCGCGTGCTGGGCCAGCAGCATGCCGTCGCTGCGGTGGCCCGGCGGGTGCGCACCGCCCGTGCCAATCTCGACGATCCGGACAAGCCGAAAGGCGTGTTCCTCTTTGTCGGGCCGTCGGGCGTCGGCAAGACCGAAACCGCGCTGGCACTGGCGGACCTGCTGTACGGCGGCGAACGCCGGCTCATCACGATCAACATGAGCGAATACCAGGAGGCGCACAGCGTCTCCGGCCTGAAAGGTTCGCCGCCAGGCTACGTGGGTTACGGCGAAGGCGGCGTGCTGACCGAGGCCGTGCGGCGCAATCCCTGGAGCGTGGTGCTGCTCGACGAAATCGAGAAGGCCCACCCGGATGTGGTGGAGCTGTTTTTCCAGGTGTTCGACAAGGGCGTGATGGAAGATGCCGAAGGCCGCGAGATCGATTTCCGCAACACGATCGTCATCGCCACGTCGAACGCCGGCTCGCCCACGCTGATGCAGGCCTGCCTGAACAAGGCAGCGGCCGACCTGCCGGATCCGGGACAGCTGCACGAGCTGGTGCGTCCGCAGCTGATGAAACACTTCAAGCCGGCGTTCCTGGGCCGCCTGCAGGTGGTGCCGTTCTACCCGCTGGGGGATGATGTGCTGGCCGGCGTCATCGCGGCCAAGCTGGCGCGCATCGCCGGGCGCGTGCGCGCCAGCCACCAGGCCGAGTTCACGTGGGACAGTGCGCTGGTCGACGCCGTGCTGGCGCGCTGTACCGAAGTCGATTCCGGCGCCCGCAACGTCGACAACATCCTGAACGGCACGCTGCTGCCGGAAATCGCCGATGCCGTGCTGGCCCGCATGGCCGAAGGCGGCGGCATCGCCAGGATCAAGGCCGGCGCCACGCGCCAGGGCCAGTTCCGCTACACCATCCGCTGACACGAGACCACCATGCACCCGACCACCATGCAGGAGACCACCATGCTCGATATCGCCCAGCTGCTCGTTCCGATCAGCGTCGCCCAGGTTTGCGGCGAAGACCTGAGTTTTTCCACCGAAGTGGACACGATCGCCCATGCCCGCCGCCACGACGACCCGGCGCTCGACCAGGGCGAATGGATCGAGGCCCTGAAGCAGGCCGACTGGCCCTACGTGGCCAGCCATTGCGAGAAACTGATCCGCTCACGCAGCAAGGACCTGCGGCTGGCCGTCTGGCTGGCCGAGGCCCACGCCAAGACCCGCCATTTCCGCGGCCTTGGCGACGGCTATGCGTTGCTGGCGGGCCTGTGCGAACGCTTCTGGGAAGAGTTGTATCCGGTACCCGACGGCGACCAGGAGCAGCGCATCGGCAACCTGTTCTGGCTGCTGGCACGCTCGCCGCAACTGGTCAGGGAAATCCCGCTGACCGAGGACGCCGGCGTGTGCCTGGCCGATTTCGACGCCGCGCGCCAGCGCGCCGCCGGCACCGGTGGTGCCGACGAGTGGGGCAACCTGCGCACTGTTGCCGGGCCCACGGTGGACGAACTGGACGTCCGGCGCCGGCGCAACACCGAGGCGTTCAATGCCACGCTGCTTGCCGATGCCCGCTACTGCCTGCAGGCGCTGCGGGCATTCGAGCAAGCCGTCGACCGGCGGCTCGGTGGCGACGGCCCCAGCTTCACCACCGCGCGCGAGGCGCTGCAGCAGGCGATCGACTTCATCGCGCTGCTGGTCCCGGCGGTTGCCGCCGTCGCGGCGGACGAAGGCCCTGTGGCCCCAGCCGCCTTGCCGGCCCGCGCGGACGGCACGGTCGTGTCGCGCCAGCAAGCCATCGACCAGCTGCACAAGGTGGCCGAGTACTTCCGGCGCACCGAACCGCACAGCCCGGTGGCCTACCTGGCCGACAAGGCCGCCGCGTGGGCGGCAATGCCATTGCATCAATGGTTGCGCGCCGTCGTCAAGGATCCGAACCAGCTGGCCCAGCTCGATGAGCTGCTGGGCACGGTCGCGCCGTTGCCGGAGAACTGAGCCCAACCGTGTTTCGCTTGCATTCTCCCTGCGTTATCGGCAGACTGGCCTGCAAAGATAATGCAGGGAGGCAATTATGAGCAATCTTCGTATCGGCACGCGCCTGGCGCTCGGCTTCGCGCTCGTGCTGGCCCTGCTGGCCGCGATGACGGTCACCGGCGTGCAGCGCATGCAGGGCGCCAGCCGGCTGACCGACGAACTGGTGACCGAACGGGTGCACAACGAACGCCTGATGGCCGAATGGAACAAGGTCATCGAAGTCAACGCGGCGCGCACGATCGCGGCTTTCCTGGCACCGGACGCAACATTGCAAAAATCCATCGAGGCGACGATGGCGGCGTCGTCGAAGCGGGCAACGGAAATCCAGGACATGCTTGGCCGCACGCTGCTCGACGCCGACTCGCGCCGCGGCCATGCCGCCGTGATGGCCGCCCGCAAGCAGTATTCCGACACGCGCAAGACCATGCTGGCGGCGAAGTCCGCCGGCGACATCGCCACTGCGCGGCGCATCTACGCCACCGACCTGAACACCACCCGCGAAGCCTACCTGGGCGCGCTGGCCGGCCTGCTGAAGACCCAGCAGACGGCGCTCGACGCCACTGCCGCCGAGATCCATGCCAACTACGCCACCGGGCGCAACCTGCTGATCGCGCTCGGCATCGGCGCCATCGTGGCCGGCGTGGTGCTGGCCTGGCGCATCACGCGCACGATCACCGCACCCTTGCAGCAGGCGGTGCAGGTCGCGGAGAACGTCTCGTCCGGCGATCTCACCAGCGTCATCGACGCCTCGCAAGGCGATGAAACGGGCCAGTTGATGCGCGCCCTGAAGAAAATGAACGGCAGCCTGCTGACCATTGTCGGCCAGGTGCGCAACGGCACCGAGGCGATCGCCGGCGCCGCTGCCGAAATCGCCTCCGGCAACCTCGACCTGTCGTCACGCACCGAGCAGCAGGCCAGTGCGCTGCAGCAGACGGCCACCACGATGGACCAGCTGACGACGGCGGTGCGCTCCAACGCGGAGAATGCGCACGAGGGCCGCCGGCTGGCCGCCGGTGCCGCCACCATTGCCGGCGCGGGCGGTACCGTGGTGGCCGACGTGGTGCGCACGATGGACGAAATCAATGCGTCGTCGGGCCGCATCGTCGACATCATCGGCGTGATCGACGGCATCGCCTTCCAGACCAATATCCTGGCGTTGAACGCGGCGGTCGAAGCGGCGCGCGCGGGCGAGCAGGGCAGGGGCTTTGCCGTGGTGGCCACGGAAGTGCGCGCGCTGGCGGGACGCTCGGCCGCGGCGGCGCGGGAGATCAAGGAGCTGATCGGCGACTCGGTGCAGAAGGTGCATGCCGGCACCGCGCTGGTGGGCCATGCCGGCAGCACGATGGGCGATATCGTTGCCGCGATCGGCAAGGTCACGCAGATCATGAACCAGATCGCCGATGCCAGCGCGCAGCAGCAGGACGGCATCGAGCAGGTCAACACGGCGATCACGCAGATGGACCAGGCGACGCAGCAGAACGCGGCGCTGGTCGAGCAGGCCGCTGCCGCCGCGGCCGCCATGCAGGAGCAGGCGGCACGGCTGGCCGATGCCGTGGCCGTGTTCCGCCTCGATACCGCACCGCTGTCGCGCCGCCGCGAAGACCATGAAAGCCACGAAGGCCAGCTTCACGCACTGCCGGGCTGAGCGCGGCTACAATGCGCCGATGAACGACAGCACCGACAGCATCATCAAGGCAGGGACCGATGGGCGGCGTGCGCAATGCGCGACCTGCCTGCGCGCCGCCAGCGCCTGCATTTGCCACTGGATCCAGCCACTGGCGGCCGCTCCCGTCGGCCGCGCCACGGTGCTGATCCTGCAGCACCCGATGGAAGTCGCCAATGCCAAGAACAGTGCGCGGCTGCTGCACCTGTGCCTGCCCGGCAGCAGGCTGGTGGCCGGTGAAACGTTCGACAACCTGGACGCGTTGCTGGCCGGTCCGCACCGGCCCGTGCTGCTGTACCCTGACACGCCAGGCGATGATGCGGCCGGCATCGCGCCCGCGCGGTTCGACCCGGCGGCGGGCGGTGCGGCGGGCGGCGCGATGGGTAACGATATTTTGCTGGTGGTGCTCGACGCCACGTGGCGCAAGAGCCGCAAGATGCTGTACCTGAATCCGGCGCTGCAGACGCTGCCCCGGCTGGCGCTGCGCGACGTGCCGGTGTCGCACTACCTGATCCGCAAGGCGCATGCGCCGGGCCAGCTGTCCACGCTGGAAGCCACGGCCTACGCGTTGGCCCAGCTGGACAACGGGGAGGCAGGCGGGGCAGGGCGCTTTGCGCCGCTGATCGCGGCGTTCGACGGCTTCGTGGGCCAGCAGCAGGCGCTGGAGGCCGCGCACCGCGCCGGTCGGTAGAGCCGCGAACACAAGCCCCATGGCTGCGTTGCATTCGCCTTGCCGTACTAAAGTACTGTCTTCGACGATGCGCCTTGCCCTGCGACCTGTGTTCGCGGCTCTTCAAGGCCAAGGTCAATCGTTCAGCTGATCAGCTTGAGCCCCGGCGGCAAGGTATCGCCGAACATGCGCTGCTCGCTGGCCTGGTCCAGTTCCACCACGTCGCGCACCATCGCGCCCCACGGCGCGGGCGCCCCGGCACCCGTCAGGCGGCGCAGCACTTCCTCGCGCAATGGCGCATCGATGTCGCGCGAACGGTCGCCGGTCATGCGCGCCAGGTGCGCGGCGGCAAAGCCGGCCGGCTCGATCTTTTTCCAGTCCAGCTTGAGGAGTTCGCCCAGCCAGCGTGCCACGGCCGCCACGGGTGCGACCTCGTGCGCGCTGCCATGGAACGGCTGGCGCGCACCGACCCGGCCCAGTGCCCAGAGGTAGCGGCCGAAACTGGCCGCCGCCCTGGCGTCGAACTTCGGCCCGGAGGCCGGCAGCTTGCCGATGGTGGCCACCATCCAGTCGCCGATCTCCGCCTTGTATGCGGACGGAATGCGCTCCAGCGAGGCGCCCAGCCGCAGCATGTCCTCCTCGCCGCCGTCCACCAGCGTGGCGGGCCGGCGGCCGCGCTCCGCGGCGCTGGCCTGCAGGTTGAACGCGAAGTCGTCCAGCAGCCGCAGCTGCATCTCGGTCGTCAGGCCGCCGGCCACGCGGCGCCACAGCGTCCACCATTCGGCGCGCACCTG